>JAFVUT010000183.1 GCA_017502545.1 Ruminiclostridium sp. | reverse complement strand
CTTCCGGGCACCGGTCCGGTCCCGATAGGTCAGCAGGACCTGGCCCTTGTGGAGGGCGTAGGCCGACAGGGGGAAGGGGATGGCCTGGGCGCCGGTGGCTTGGCAGTACTGCTCGGCGATGGACCGGTACCGCCGTCCGGCGGGAACGGCAGGGGTCTTGGTCCGGGGGACACGGGCGGCCCGTTCTGCCTCCAGTTCTTTCACAAGGGCCTCGTCGGGGGCCTTGGGGGCGGGGCTGTCGGCAGCGGGGAAGGTACCGGGGAGGATATGAGTGACCATAACAGCACTCCTTTCCTGGTTCAAAAAATCGAATGTTTAAATTAAAAGTACAGGATTTCTCGGGAATCGTCAAGAGGAAAGTGAAAAGAAAAGGCCCTGCATGAGGTGCAGAGCCCTTGGGTAGTCGGTGGCAGGATATACAAGTACCCCTTATCCGCCCGCAGCGTGGGCACCTTCTCCCCGGGGAGAAGGCTGTGACGTGGTGCCCCGCCATGTAGGGAATGGTCTTGACCATTCCACCGTTCCCGAACCACTTCGGAACGGTCAAGACCGTTCCCTACATGGAAATCGGCAGGTTGCGGGATGCAGAGGAGAACTGCGTTCACCCTGCGGGCAGTCAAAAACAGGGCAGCTGGACGAAAAAGAAATTGTTCCCCTCCCGGCTCTCCGCCCAGATCTTTCCCTTGTGGGCCTGGACGATGGACTCTGCGATGGACAGGCCCAGACCGTAGCTGCCGGAGCCGGTCCGGGCAGTGTCCACCCGGTAGAACCGCTTAAAAATGTTGGTCAGGTCTGCCGGGGAGATGGTCTCTCCCCGGTTGGTGACCCGCAGCAGGCAGGTCTTGCCCGTCCGGGTCAGGGTGACGGTCACCTGGGTCTGGGGGAAGGAGTACTTCCGGGCGTTGTCCAGCAAAATCTCCACCACCTGCCGCAGGTGGTCGGAGCTTCCCTTCAGACGGATGCCCTCCCGGATGTCCGTGGTCAGGGTCAGGTGGGCCTCGAAGAGGACGGCCTCAAAGGGGAGGACGGCGCTGGTGACCAGCTGGCTGTAGTCCAGGTCAGAGAAGTCCGTTCTGGCCGCGCCGTTGTCTGCCCGGGCCAGGTCCAGCAGGCTCTCCACCAGCCCACGCATCTGTCGGGCGGTGGTGAGGATGTTGTGAGCATACCGGGTCCGGTGGCTCTCCGGGCAGGCGGGGGCGGACAGCAGCTCTGTGGTGGTGGTGATGACCGTCAGGGGGGTCTTCAGCTCGTGGGAGGCGTCGGCCACAAACTGCCGCTGTTGGTCCCAGGCCTTTTCCACCGGGCGGACCGCCCACCGGGCCAGGAAGAGGGAGATCACCAGAAAGGCCAGAAAGCCCAGGCATCCCATGAGCAGGCAGGTCCGCAGGAGGCTTTCCATGGTCTTGATCTCGCTGGAGATGTCTGCAAAGACCAGCTGCTCCCCCATGGGGGCGGCCACCCGGCAGTAGCGCAGGTGGTAGTCCTCCAGGACCCCGGTCTGGCCCCCTGCCAGGGCTTCGGCCACCAGCTGGGCCACCAGGTCCTGGTCGGACAGGTCAAAGTAGGTGCCGGACAGGGTGACCAGGTTCCCCTGGTGGTCCAGATGGACGGTGAAATAGGGCAGGAAGATGTCGTCCGGCTTGCGGTCAGGCAGACCGGGCTGGAAGGGTTCTGCGGCGATGGCCTCCATCATGCGGATGCTCTGGGTCTCCAGGTTCTCCTGGGTGAAGTGGAGGACCAGGCTCAGCACCAGGCAGAGCAGGATGGTGACGATGGTCATATTGATGCATACGAATTTGATGCGCAGGCGTTTCAGCAAGGCTCATCCACCTCCAAATGGTAGCCCTGCCGCCGTCGGGCCACGATGCGCACGTTGGAGCCGATGCTGGTGAGCTTTTTGCGCAGGAAGCCCACGTAGACCTCCACGTGGTTCTCCACGGCGTTGGAGTCGAATCCCCATACCCGGGAGAGGATGACCTCCTTGGGCAGGTTCTTCCCCTGGGCCTGGAGGAGGTGGCGCATCACGTCGAACTCCCGGGCGGACAGCCGGACCTTCTGCTCCCCGCAGAGGAGGGTGGAGGTGTCCAGCTCCAGGGAGGTGTTTCCAAAGGTCAGCTCGTTGACCTGGCTGCCCTGGCGGCGGATGAGGGCGTTGATGCAGGCCAGGAGCTCCCGGGTGTCGAAGGGCTTGGTCAGGTAGTAGTCCGCCCCGCAGTTGAGGCCGTGGATCCGGTCCTCCACCTCCCCCTTGGCGGTGAGCATGAGGATGGGGGTGGCGCACCGGTTGGCCCGGACCCGCCTGGCCAGCTGGTAGCCGTCCAGCTTAGGCATCATCACGTCCAGGATGAGCAGGTCGTAGATCCCCAGCTCGGCGTATTCCGCCCCGGTCTCCCCGTCGTAAACGGTCTCCACCTGGAAACCTTTGCTCTCCAGGAGGGCTTTCAGGGAGTCGGCCAGGAGGACTTCGTCTTCAACAATCAAAATCTTCATAGAGATCACCATACACTTTCTTACTGTATACCATTATAATATATGATGATGCTGAATGGAATCTGAAAAAAGAGGGAGGATTCAGAGATTCTTCAGAAAAAAGGGCAGGGCTGGCATTTGACGGGGAAGATATGGTATACTTGGTCCAAAGAACCCAAAAGGAGAGAACACCATGGGAGCACTTACCGGATATAAAGTTCTGGATTTCAGCACCCTCCTGCCCGGGCCCTACGCCACCATGACCCTGGCCGACCTGGGGGCAGAGGTCTTGAAGATCAGCAGCAAGGATAAATACGACCTGGTGGTGGGCTGGAAACCCGTCATCCCCGAGGCCCAGGTCACCGGCCCCCAGGCCTGGCTGGGCCGGAACAAGAAGACCATCCACCTGGACCTGAAAAAGCCCGCCGCTATCCAGGCGGTGAAGAAGCTGGTGCAGGAGTACGACATCCTGGTGGAGCAGTTCCGCCCCGGGGTCATGGCTAAGCTGGGTATCGGCTACGAGGACCTGAAAGCCATCAACCCCCGGCTCATCTACTGCGCCATCACCGGCTACGGCCAGGAGGGACCCTTCGCCATGCGGGCAGGTCACGACATCAACTACCTGTCCCGGGCGGGGATCACCTACGCCGCCGGCCGGAAGGCGGGGGGACCCAGCCTGTACAACTTCCAGATCGCTGATGTGGCCGGGGGCTCCATGAACGCCGTGGCCAGCATCCTGGCGGCCATCATCCACCGGGAGAAGACCGGGGAAGGTCAGTTTCTGGATGTATCCATGCAGGACAGCGTTCTCCCCTTCAACACCATGGACGGTGCCGCCTATTTTGCCGGGGGTCCTGTCCCCACCCGGGAGAGCGGCTATCTCAACGGCGGGGAGATCTATGATTTTTACGAGACCAGCGACGGGGCCTATATGAGCGTGGGCTCCCTGGAGCCCAAGTTCTTCGCCGACCTGTGCAAGGGCCTGGGCTATCCCCAGTGGCAGGACGGAGCCATCCTGAAAACCGACGTGGCCATGGTGAAGGAGACCTTCCGGGCCAGGTTCAAGACGAAAACACGGGAGGAGTGGACGGCCATCTTCCAACAGCTGGACGCCTGCGTGGAGCCGGTCATGTCCCTGGAGGAGGTGGCGGCGGATGAACACCTCCACAGCCGGGGTATGTGGCCCCAGCTGGAGGTCCCCGTGTCCGACGGGGTGACCATCACCCAGATGGGCTGTCCCCTGAACCTGTCGGCCTGTCCGCCCGAGTACCGCCACGCCGGCTACCCCGAGGGCTGGCACACCCGGGAGGTCCTGGCGGAGCTGGGCTATACCGAGGACGAGATCAAGGAGATGGTCTGACGGACACGATCGTCTTGGCTCTCCCTCTGGGAGAGCTGTCATCAAAGATGACTGAGAGGGCGAAAACAAGAAGGCCAGTCCCTGTCTTGGGACTGGCCTCATACACCTTTATGATAGCACAGTGCTAAAGTGGAGTCAATGGCTGGTTGGTGAATTTGTCCGGATTCTCCCTTTGTCACAAATTTTGGCTATATATTTTGCACAAAATGCGAATTGCAAAAGGGGTGGGTGTATGGTATATTTTAATCACAAAAAAGAAAGAGGTGAGTCCAAAGTACAGTTCAGTTTGATTCTCAGAGATTTTTCTCCAACCTAAGAAAGAGAGGTTAAAATGATGTTAGATATTAAGAATTACCAGTAACCCTTGATCGAGGACAGACGATCAAGGGTTACTTTTTTTAAGCTTTCAAAAAGGGCAAAGCCCTTTTCGAAAGAGAGGCCTGCAGCCTGCTGCAGCGCACGCCTTGTGCCAAGG
>JAFVUT010000182.1 GCA_017502545.1 Ruminiclostridium sp. | reverse complement strand
GGCGTCTCCCCCCATGGGCTGGATGGACAGGATCATACCCGCGCCGAAAGCACTGTGGCGGATCATGTCACCCTTGCGCAGCTGGGGCAGAGGGGCCGCCTTGGGGGCGGGCTTCCGGTAGGTGCCGGAGACACTGGTGCCGCTGGGCCGGGGCTTGCCGGTGGCCTCGGGACGGCGGGGCTGGACGGGGATCTGGGAGTAGACGGTCTCGCCGCCCCAGGTGTCCTCCCGGAAGTACTCCTGCCGCTGCTGGCGCTGTCTGCCGCTGTGCTGGATGAGCTGGTCGGGAATTTCCTTTACAAACCGGGACGGCAGGTTGGCCGAGGTCCGGCCAAAGAGCATCCGCTGGGAGGCGCAGGTCAGGTAGAGCTGTTCCTTGGCACGGGTGAGGGCCACATAGCACAGGCGGCGCTCCTCCTCCAGCTCATCCTCCTCGCCGATGGACCGGAAGCCGGGGAAGACCCCCTCCTCCATGCCCACAGTGAAGACCACCGGGAACTCCAGACCCTTGGCGGCGTGCATGGTCATGAGGGTGACGCAGTTGTCCCCCTCCTCCACGCTGTCCAGGTCGGTGTACAGGGCCACCTCGTCCAGGAATCCCCCCAGGGTGGGCTCCTCGGCGTGCTCCAGGTAGCCGCTGATGGAGGAGGTCAGCTCTCGGACGTTCTCCAGGCGGGACTTGCTCTCCTGGTCCTTCTTGGCGGTGAGCATCTCCTCGTAGCCGCTCTCCCGGACCAGGGTCTCGTAGAGCTCGGCCAGAGGGACCTCATCCTCCAGGGACTGCATCCGCTGGATGAGGCCGGTGAATTTCTGGAACTTGGGGGCGGACTTGCGCAGCTCGGTCCACCGGTCGGCATTCACCAGGACCTCCCACAGGCTCAGGTCCTCCCGGAGGGCCACCTCCCGGGCGGTCTCCAGGGTCTTGGCCCCGATGCCTCTGGGCGGGTTGTTCACCACCCGGAGGAGGCGGAGATCGTCGCTGGGGTTGTGGATGACGCAGAGGTAGGACAGCATGTCCTTAATTTCCGCACGCTCGAAGAAGCGGAAGCCGCCCACCACTTTATAGGGAATGGAGTTGCTCTTGAGGGCCATTTCCACCTGGTTGGACAGGGCGTTCATCCGGTAAAGGACGGCGCAGTCCTTCCACTGCTTGCCCTCCCCATAGGCCCGGAGGATCTGGGTGGCGATAAACAGGCCCTCGTCCCGCTCGTTGGCGGCGGTGTAGCACTGGACCTTGTCGCCCTCTCCGTGGTCGGTCCACAGATTCTTGCCCTTGCGGCCCCGGTTGTTGCGGATGACGGCGTTGGCCGCCTCAAGAATGTTGCCGGTGGAGCGGTAGTTCTGCTCCAGGCGGATGACCCTGGCGTTCCGGTACTCACTCTCGAAGGAGAGGATATTCTCAATGGTGGCGCCCCGGAACCGGTAGATGGACTGGTCGTCGTCGCCCACCACGCAGATGTTCTTCCGTCCCCCGGCCAGGAGGCCAGCCAGCAGATACTGGAGGTGGTTGGTGTCCTGGTACTCGTCGATGAGGACGTAGCGGAATTTCCGCTGGTAGAACTCCCGCACATCCTCATGCTGCTGGAGGAGGCGGACGGTATGGAAGATGATGTCGTCAAAGTCCAGGGCTCCGGCAGCCCAGAGCTTTTTCTGGTAGGATAGGTAGACGTTGGCGATCTTCTGGAGGCGGAAGTCCCCCTTGGCCCGGCACTGATCCATGTACTCAGGAGCCAGGAGCATCTCGTCCTTGGCCCGGGAAATGTAGCCCAGGATGGTTCGGGGCTGGAAGGACTTCTCGTCCATGTTCAGCTCCTTCAGGCACTCCTTGATGACCCGGAGGGAATCGTCGGTGTCGTAGATGGTGAAGGAGGAGGGGAAGCCCAGTTTCTCGATGTTCCGGCGGAGGATGCGCACACAGGCCGAGTGGAAGGTGGCCGCCCAGATGTCGTTGGCATCGGGACCGATGGCGGTCTCCAGACGGGCTTTCAGCTCCCCGGCAGCCTTGTTGGTAAAGGTGATGGCAATGACCTGCCAGGGCATGGCGGGCTCCAGGGTGCACAGGAGGCGGGCACGGCTCTCCTCCTGTTCGGTGAAGACCCCGCCCTGGGCATAGGCCTGGAGGAAGGCCAGGTCGGCTTCGGTGATGTAATCGGGGACCTCCCGGCTGTCGGAGGCCCGGCCGTATTTAAGCAGGTTGGTGATGCGGTGGATGAGCACCGTGGTCTTGCCGCTGCCTGCACCGGCCAGAAGGAGCAGAGGCCCTTCGGTGGTGAGGACGCCCTCCTGCTGGCGGGGGTTCAGATGGGAGAACTCCCGGGCGATGCTCTGGCGGCGGAGGTCGGCAAACAGATTTTGATTCTCTTGAGAAAGCATAGATTCACCGTATCTTTCTGTAATGTATGAACTATTATTTTACTCCATAAGAAGAGATTTGGCAACGGGGGATTGCTAGGATGCGTAAAGATAAAATAAGCTCTCCCTCCGGGAGAGCTGTCACCGAAGGTGACTGAGAGGGCGGCTATCCTGCGATATTTGAATACCGGCAGTGATTCGCCCTCTCCGTCTCGCCTGACGGCGAGCCACCTCTCCCAAAGGGAGAGGTCATTGGGAAATCAAGATCACGCAAGCAAAAAAACTCGTTGCATTTGCAACCCCATTTTCAAAAAAATGTGGTATACTGGAGTAAATCATTCCAACAGGAGGCACCCATGGACCGAAATCCATCCCTCTTACAACAGCATAAGCAGAACCTACAGCGGGTGGGGGCTGTCCTCCTGGCCATTCTGGTCTGGCAGGTGCTTGCTATGGCAGTGGGCCATCAGCTGCTGGTCCCCTCTCCCCTCTCCGTTCTTCAGCGGCTGGCCGTCATCTGGCTGGAGGCAGGCTTCTGGTCCACCATCTGGTTCACCTTCCGGAAGATCGTGGCGGGCTTTCTGCTGGGCTTGGCTTTGGGTCTGGGTCTGGGGGCTCTGGCCGGGCGGTTCCCCCTCTTTGAAATTCTGTTCCGGCCCTGGGCGGTGATGGTGAAATCCGTCCCCGTGGCCTCCTTCATCGTCATCTGCCTCATCTGGATGTCCTCCGCCCGGCTGTCTGTCTTCATTTCCTTCCTGATGGTCCTGCCCATCGTGTACACCAATGTGCTTCAGAGCATCCGCAGTGTGGACAGGCAGATGCTGGAGGCAGTGCAGATTTTCCGCCTTCCCTGGCACAAGCGGGTGGTCTACCTGTGGCTGCCCCAGATGAAGCCCTATCTCATGTCCGCCTGTACCGTGGGCCTGGGCATCTCCTGGAAGGCGGGCATCGCCGCCGAGATCATCGGCATCCCCTCCGGGTCCATCGGCCAGATGTTCTACGATGCCAAGGTCTACTTCAACACCACGGACCTCTTCACCTGGACCATCATCGTGGTGGTGGTGAGCGTTTTGTTTGAAAAGGGCTTTCTGGCCCTGCTGAAATGGCTGTACGGGAGGTTGGAAACGCTGTGAATGATCTGATCCTGACCAACATCACAAAGGCATACGGGGAGAAGGTCGTCCTGGACGGCTTCTCCCACGCCTTCCCCGCCGGGAAACGGACCTGCATCATGGGCCCCTCC
>JAFVUT010000181.1 GCA_017502545.1 Ruminiclostridium sp. | reverse complement strand
GAGAAGGAGGGCCACTTCTACTACAACCAGAAGATCAACTGTATGCGGGCCAGCGGTCAGGTGACCATCGGCTCCGACACCTACACCTTCAGCCCCGAAGACTCCTTCGGCGTGCTGGACTGGGGCCGGGGTGTGTGGACCTATCACAACACCTGGTACTGGGGCTCCGCCTCCGGCCTGGTGGAGGGCGTGGACTTCGGCTTCAACATCGGCTACGGCTTCGGCGACACCTCCGCCGCCAGCGAGAATATGCTCTTCTACCAGGGCAAGGCCCACAAGCTCAGCCAGGTCACCTTCCGCATCCCCATGAAGGACGGCAAGGAGGACTACCTGAAACCCTGGACCTTCACCAGCGACGACGGGCGGTTTGAGATGGATTTCGTGCCCATCCTGAACCGGGCCTCCAACACCGACTTTAAGATCCTGAAATCCGACCAGAACCAGGTCTTTGGCCGGTTCACCGGCACCGCCGTCCTGGACGACGGCACCAGGCTGGAGGTCAAAGATCTCATGGGCTTTGCAGAAAAAGTGGAGAATAAGTGGTAAGAAAAAATCCGGAATCGTGACGATTCCGGATTTTTTACACCCCCATATTACCACATTTCGGCCAAAATTTCAAGTCTTGACCTTTCTGCCAGTTCGGTGTATTGAGAATAGGGAGGTGATTTCCATGCAAGAAAATATGACTGCCCTGGTGAGTCTCTTCGCCCGGGCCTGGCACACAGAACACGCCCTGCTCCCCGTCCATACCGACCCTCTGGCCCGACCCCTGCTGGGGGAACACTATGACCTGATCGCCCGGCACATGGCCCAGGGGATCGGGTACTTCTCCCCCGGGTTTGAAGGAACCGAGGAAGATGCCCTGACCCACATCGTCACTCGTCATCTGGCCCCCTCCCCGGTGGGGCGGTCGGCCTTCTGGGAGGATGCCCTGAGAACCGCGGTCCCTCTGGGGACCACCCAGGTCCTCCTTCTGGGGGCGGGGTATGACACCTTCCCCTACCGTCAGCCCAAGTGGGCGGAGGGCCTGACCATCTTTGAACTGGACCGCCCGGAGGATCAGTCTGGCAAGCTGGCCCGGCTGGAACGAGCCGGGATCCCCATTCCCCAAAACGTCCGCCATGTGACCGCCGACCTGACTGACCCGGATTGGTCGGCTGCCCTGACGGAGGCCGGTTTCTCCCCAAAGAAGTCCACCTTCTGCTGTCTCATGGGGGTGGTCCATTACCTGCCCAGAACCCTCTTCCCCAAGGTCCTTTCCACCCTCCGGGACCTGATGCCCACGGGCAGTTCCCTGGTCTTTGACTATCCCACCCCTCGTCTCTCTCAGGTCCAGATCGACCTGGCCCAAGGGGCCGGGGAACCCATCCGGGGGCTGTATACCTTCCGGGAGCTGGAGTTCCTGCTCCCCCGGCATGGGTTCCTGGTCTACGAGCACCTGACCCCCGCTGACATCACCGCCCGGTTCTTTGCCGGCCACAATGCCCTCTCCCCAAACCGGGCCATGGAGGCCGCCCCCGGGGTGAACTACTGTCTTGGGGTGAAAAAGGACCGGATGCCTTGACAAGTCCCGGAATATTTTGTAGGATAATTTGTTATCATTTTTCCTGCGAAAGAGGCGTAACCTATGAAATTTCTAAGCACCAACGGCAAGGGCCTGGCACTCTGCCTGGCCATCGCCGTTCCCGCCTGGCTGCTGGGCCAGGCCTTCCCCCTGATCGGCGGCCCCATCATCGCCATCCTGCTGGGTATGCTCATCACCATCCCCATCAAGGACAAGACCAACCTAGCCCCCGGCATCAAGTTTACCTCCAAGAAGATCCTCCAGTGGGCGGTCATCCTCCTGGGCTTCGGTCTGAACCTGGGTGTCATCCTGGAGACCGGTATGCAGTCCCTGCCCATTATCGTGTGCACCATCGCCACCTCCCTCATCATCGCCTGGGTCCTCCAGAAAACCATGCACATGCCCAGTAAGATCGCCACCCTCATCGGCGTGGGTTCCTCCATCTGCGGCGGCTCTGCCGTGGCGGCCACCGCCCCGGTCATTGACGCAGATGACGAGGAAGTGGCCCAGGCCATTTC
>JAFVUT010000180.1 GCA_017502545.1 Ruminiclostridium sp. | reverse complement strand
TGCCCCGGCCCATTTGGGCCGGGGCGTTTCTTTTTGAATAACCCTTTCCGTATTCGTAGGGGCGATTCACGAATCGCCCGAAACGTGGTTCGGGCACTTTGGGTGGCGGGCGCTTCATGAAGCGCCCCAACAACAGAGGGAGGTTATGCGTGGACCCGCAAAATTTTCCATGTGTTCCCAAAACCGACAGGTTCATCCCCGGCCTGTCCGGTATCCTAAAGAAAACCAGCGGACAACCATTCCGAAAAGAGGGATACCTATGGACCAATCCTTTCACACCTTGTCCCTCCGTCAGGCGGCGGAGGTGCTGCAGACCGACCCGGACCGGGGCCTGAGCCTCTTTGAGGCCGCCCACCGGCTGGAAGAGCATGGGGAGAACCGCCTCCGGGAGGCCAAACCGCCCAGCCTCCTCCGGCGGTGCCTGGCCCAATTAAAAGACCCCATGATCCTGGTCCTCCTGGCCGCCGCCGGTCTGTCCTTCGCGGCTGGCGGAGGCGAGGACTGGCTGGACACGGCCATCATCCTTGTCATCGTGGCCTTCAACACCGGCCTCTCGGTGGTCCAGGAGGACAACGCCCGGAAGGCTCTGGAGGCCCTCCGGGCCCTTTCCGCTCCCAAAGCCCGGGTGATCCGGGAGGGGGAGGAGACCACGGCAGAGAGCCACCTGCTGGTCCCCGGGGACGTGATCCTCCTGGAAGCCGGGGACTACGTCCCCGCCGACGGCCGCATCCTCTGGGAGGCGGGCCTCCAGACCGACGAAGCTGCCATGACCGGGGAGTCCCTTCCCGTCCGGAAACGGGGCGGCGGAGGTCTGCCGGAGGATACCCCCCTGGCCGAGCGGAAGAACATGGTCATCGGGGGTACCGTGGTCACCGGCGGCCGGGGGAAGGTCCTGGTCACCGCCACGGGGATGGACACGGAGATGGGAAAGATCGCCGGTCTCCTTTTGGACCAGGGGGAGGGGGAGACCCCTCTGCAGAAAAAGATGGGGGAGGTCTCCAAGGTCCTCTCCCTGGTGTGCGTGGGGGTGTGCGCCGTGATGTTTGGGGTGGGGATGCTCCAGCACCGGGACATCCTGGATATGTTCCTCACCGCCGTGGCCCTGGCAGTGGCCGCCATCCCCGAGGGTCTGCCTGCCATCGTTACCATCGTCCTGGCCATGGGGGTGGGGCGGATGGCAAGAAGAAACGCCATCATCAAAAAGCTCCCCGCTGTGGAGACCCTGGGCTGTGCCTCGGTGATCTGCTCGGACAAGACCGGGACCCTGACCAAAAACGAGATGACCGTCCTGGAGGTCTGGACCCCCGGGGGACGGTTCCGGTCTCTGGCCCTCACCCTGGGGACGATCTGCGGGGATGCCAGGGCCTCCGGCAGCCGGTGGACCGGTGACCCCACCGAGACCGCCATCGCCGCCCTGGCGGCCCGTGAGGGCTTACAAAAGCCCTCCCTGGACCGGGACTGGCCCCGGCGGGGAGAGGCTCCCTTTGACTCGGCCCGGAAGCGGATGGCCACCTGCCACAGCAAACCCGGCGGGGGTGTCCTCATCGCCGTGAAGGGGGCACCGGAGGCCGTTCTGACCAAATGTACCCACATCCTGGGTCCCGCCGGTTCCCGGCCCATCACCCGGGGGGACCGGCTGGCCGTCCAGTCGGAGAACAGCCGTCTGGCGGGACGGGCCCTCCGGGTCCTGGCGGTGGCCCAGCGGGAAGCGGCCTCTGTCCCCGGCTATACCCCCGAGGACTTGGAGCACGACCTGACCTTCGTGGGCCTCATCGGCATGATGGACCCGCCCCGGCCTGAGGTCCGCCAGGCGGTGGACCGCTGCATCCGGGCCGGGGTGCGGCCTGTCATGATCACCGGGGACCACAAGGACACCGCCGTGGCCATTGCCCGGGATCTGGGGATCTGCACCCCCGGCAGCCGGGCGGTGGACGGCATGGGTCTGGATTTTCTCCCCCAGGAGACCCTGGAGGAGGAGATCGAGTCCTTCTCCGTCTTTGCCCGGGTGACCCCGGAGCATAAAATGCGCATCGTAAAGGCCCTCCAGAAGAAGGGCCACGTGGTGGCCATGACCGGGGACGGGGTGAACGACGCCCCGGCTCTCAAGGCGGCGGACATCGGCTGTGCCATGGGCCGCACCGGCACCGACGTGGCCAAGGGTGCGGCAGACATGATCCTCACCGACGACAACTTCGCCACGGTGGTGGCGGCGGTGGAGCAGGGGAGAGGGATCTACGCCAACATCCGCAAGGCCATCCACTACCTCCTCTCCTGCAACATCGGGGAGATCATCACCATCTTCCTGGCCACCCTTCTGCATTTCCCCCAGGCGCCGCTGACCCCGGTGCAGCTTCTGTGGCTGAACCTGGTCACAGACTCCCTTCCCGCCCTGGCGTTGGGGGTGGAGCCGGTGGAGGAGTCCGTCATGGACCGGCCCCCC
>JAFVUT010000179.1 GCA_017502545.1 Ruminiclostridium sp. | reverse complement strand
CGCTTGGCGGGGCCGCCGCAGCAGGGGCAGGTGGTGTTGACCCAGTCGGTCATGGGAGCCAGGGGGGACTCACCGGTGTCGGTGGGCTCGTAGCTCTCCACCTCGGGCAGCAGCAGGGGCAGCTGCTCCTCGGGGATGGCCACCCAGCCGCACTTGTCGCAGTTGACCAGGGGGATGGGCTCGCCCCAGTAACGCTGACGGGAGAAGACCCAGTCACGGAGCTTGTAGTTGACCTTCTGGTGGCCGATGCCCTTCTCCTCCAGCCACTTAGTGATAACGGGGATGGCGTCCTTGACGGTCATGCCGTCCAGGAAGTCGGAGTTGACCATGATGCCGGTGTCGTCCTTCAGGGTGAAGGCTTCCTTCTCCACGTCGCCGCCCTTGACCACTTCGATGATGTCGCAGCCGAACTTCCTGGCGAACTCCCAGTCACGGTCGTCGTGGGCGGGAACTGCCATGATGGCACCGGTGCCGTAGGACACCAGGACGTAGTCGGAGATGAAGATGGGGATCTCCTTGCCGTTGACGGGGTTGATGCCACGGACACCTTCCAGCTTCACGCCGGTCTTTTCCTTCACCAGCTCGGTGCGCTCGAAGTCGGACTTGCGGGCTGCGGCCTCCACGTAAGCGGTGACCTCATCCCAGTTGCCCAGCACATCCTTCCACTGGTTGATGTAGGGGTGCTCGGGGGACAGGACCATGTAGGTGGCACCGAACAGGGTGTCGGGGCGAGTGGTGTAGACAACCAGGTCGTTGCCCTGGGTGGTCTGGAAGGTGACCTCTGCGCCGGTGGAGCGGCCGATCCAGTTCTTCTGCTGGATCTTGACGCGCTCGATGAAGTCCACGTCGTCCAGGTCGTCGATGAGGCGCTGGGCGTACTCGGTGATCTTCAGCATCCACTGGCTCTTCTCCTTGCGGATGACCTCAGAGCCGCAGCGCTCGCAGCCGCCGTTGACCACTTCTTCGTTGGCCAGGACGCACTTGCAGGAGGTGCACCAGTTGACGGGCATGGAGGTCTTGTAGGCCAGGCCCTTCTTGAAGAGCTGCAGGAAGATCCACTGGGTCCACTTGTAGTAGCCGGGGTCGGTGGTGTCCACCACACGGTCCCAGTCGAAGGAATAGCCCAGCATCTTCAGCTGCTCGGTAAAGTTTGCAATGTTCTGCTCGGTGACCTTTGCGGGGTGGATGTGGTTCTGGATGGCGAAGTTCTCGGTGGGCAGACCAAAGGCGTCATAGCCCATGGGGAACAGGACATTGTAGCCGTCCATGCGGCGCTTTCTTGCCACCACGTCCATGGCGGTGTAGGGGCGGGCGTGGCCCACGTGGAGGCCGTGGCCGGAGGGATAGGGGAACTCCACCAGGCCGTAGAACTTGGGCTTGTCGCTGGCATTGGGGGTGTGGTAGATGTTCTCCTGGGCCCAGCGGTCCTGCCACTTCTTTTCGATGCGGTTAAACTCGTACTTCAATGTTATCACGCTTTCCTATTGGTTTTTTGTTATTCGGGGAGAAGGACTTCGCTCAGGTCCACAGTCTTGGCGTCCTGCTACAGGCGGTCCAGGTCGTAGAACTCACGGGCCTCCTCGGAGAACAGGTGGACCACCACGTCGCCGTAATCCTGGAGGATCCAGGTGCCGCCGCGGTGACCTTCGATGTGGTGGGGCAGGATGTCGTTGTCCTTCATGGCCTTCTCTGCGGCGTCGCCCAGGGCCTTCAGCTGGGGGGCAGAGGTACCGGAGCACAGGACAAAGTAGTCGCACAGGCTGGTCACGCCGTCGGTCTCCAGGACCAGGATGTCCTTGCCCTTCTTGCTGTCCACCGCTTTTGCGATCGTCAGTGCCATCTCTTTGGGTGTCATGCTATCTTCCTTTCTGACGGCAGGCAAACTCCCTGCCATCCTTGTTTTTTCATCCGCCGGCTGTGTCCTCGGTGGTGGGCAGGTTGTTCACGGTGGTGCCGTAGATCACGTGCTGCATATCCGGGGTGATGGCCGTGGTGTAGGGGTTCATGTGGTTGTTTATGATGTCTAACAGCGCTGCGTCGTTGACAAAGACGTAGGACTGGTAGTTCTGATAGGTTTGGCTCCAAAGCCTGCCGGTGTAGTCCCCGGGCAGACTGTGGAAGGAGGCACCGTCATCCCCCAGGAAGAGGGCGTGTTCCCCGAACCAGACCATCTCACCGTAGGTGAGGTTGCTGTCCAGGTTGGTGTCGATGATGTCGGCGATCTCCTTGATGTTGGTGAGGGTGCTGATACTCAGTGCCTGACCGATCATGGCCTTCATGAAGCTCTGCTGGACCTCCACACGGCCCACGTCCCCCACAGAGAGGCTGGGG
>JAFVUT010000178.1 GCA_017502545.1 Ruminiclostridium sp. | reverse complement strand
GAGGCGGCCATCTCCCCTCTGGAGGACCTGGAGGTGGAGCGCATCCTGGTCACCGACGAGGCCGGTCTGGTCCTCTACGACACGGCGGAGGGATCTGTTGCCGGGAAGTTTGCCCTCACCGGCGAGGTGGTGGCCGCCCTGGAGGGCAACGACCATTTCGTCAGTGAGTATGAGGACGGAATCTTCTTCAGCAGGGCCTCGGCCCCTGTCCTGAACCGGAACACGGTCATCGGGGCGGTCTGCCTCTACGAGTGGGACAGCAGTCAGGGTATGCTCCTGGAGGAGCTGCAGCAGAACCTGCACATCATCTCCCTGGTGGTCATCGGGGCGGTGCTGGGGCTGTTCCTGATCTTCTCCCGGGCCTTTACCCGCCGGGTGAGTATCCTTTTGGCGGGTATGCACCGGGTCCGGGAAGGGGAGTACGCCCACCGGGTCACCCTGGAGGGCCATGACGAGTTGGCCCAGCTGGCCGATCAGTTCAACCAGCTCACCGGTCGTCTGGAGACCACCGAGGAGGAACGCCGCCGGTTCGTCTCCGATGCCTCCCATGAGCTGAAGACCCCCCTGGCCTCCATCCGTCTTCTCACCGACTCCATCCTCCAGGACGAGAACATCGACCGGGAGACCACCCGGGAGTTCGTGGGGGACATTGGCGAGGCTGCCGACCGGCTCATCCACATCAGCCAGGAGCTGCTGGAGCTGAACCGTCTGGATGAAGGGCGGATCCTCCATCAGGAGCCTGTGGATGTAAACCAGCAGGCGGAAAAGACCTGCCGGATGCTCTCTCCTCTGGCCGAGGAGTCCCAGGTCACCCTGGAGACCCGACTGGGAGAGGACTGTGTGGCCCGATGCAGGGCGGAGGACGTGAACCAGATCGTCCGGAACCTCATGGAAAACGCCATCAAATACAACGTACCCGGAGGGCGGGTGACGGTCACCACCAGCCGGGAACGGGACAAGATCTGTCTGGAGGTCTCGGACACCGGCGTGGGCATCCCCGAGGACGACCGGAGCCGGATCTTCGAGCGGTTCTACCGGGTGGACAAGGCTCGGTCCCGGGCCGCTGGGGGCACCGGCCTGGGTCTGTCCATCGTTCGGGATACCGTCCGGCTCCACGGGGGAAGCATCACTGTGTCTGCCAATGAACCGGCGGGGACCACCTTCTCGGTCCTGCTCCCTGCCTGGCTGGAAGAGGAGGGGATGGCATGAGAAAAGGCTGGATGCTCCTTTTCCTGGTGGTCCTGACCCTTCTGTCGGGCTGTGTGGCCCACACCCTGGAGGGCAGCAGCTATCCGGTGTACTTCCTGGATCAGTCAGAGGAGGCTGTCCAGGCCCTCAAGGGAGAGACCCGTACCCTGGACCAGTCGGCCGACGTGATCGAGGGTCTTCTCCAGGCCATCCTGTCGGGGCCGGAAAGTGAGAGCCTGACCCAGATCATCCCGGCCAGTGTGAGTCTCCGGGACTGGACCCTGCAAAACGGTCTGCTGACGGTGGACCTCTCGGGCAGTTACGGGATGCTTTCGGGCATCGACCTGACCCTGGCCGACTACAGCATCGTCCTTACCCTCACCCAGCTGGAGGAGGTGGAGGCGGTGATGATCACCGTGGAAGGACAGGTGCTTTCCTACCGAGATCACCAGCGGTTGACCGCCGAGGATGTGAAGACCGCCATTTTGCAGGATAAAACCTTGGAAAATGCAGATTGATACCTGCCGTTGTGGAGAAAAAACATCCACAACGGCAGTATATTTCTTACAAAAAAGAGAAATCGTCCATATACTATTGTGACATGGTCAAAAATACGATAGAATAAGTAGCATTCAAGCAACAGGGAGGACACCTATGGCTTACACCACCATGACGCCAAAGTACCTGGACCTCAATTTCTGGAAACAGATGTATGTGGGTTCCCTGCCCCTGGACCACCAGGAGGGGAAGGAGCCTGTCTATCTCATGCCCGGAGAAGAGGATGGCGAAAAGTACATCTACATCCTCCTGACCAAGCACTCCGACTGGGTCTC
>JAFVUT010000177.1 GCA_017502545.1 Ruminiclostridium sp. | reverse complement strand
CCATCGGCAAGGGTATCCGGGAAGCTTACCAGATCATGCAGGACTGCGGCTTCCGGTATGTGGCCAACTATCACGAGCGCAAGCCGGATATGATCCGGCTCAAATAAAGAAACGCTACGAGGAGGAAACGACTATGATCGCACTGGGTTCCGACCACGGCGGCTTTGACCTGAAGGAACGGATCAAGGCCTATCTGGACGAAAAGAACATCGCCTACAAGGACTTTGGCTGCCCCAACAAGGAGAGCTGCGACTACCCCATCTTCGGCCGTGCCGCCGCTGAGGCTGTGGCCTCCGGCGAATGCGAGAAGGGTATCGTCATCTGCACCACCGGCATTGGCATCTCCATTGCCGCCAACAAGGTCAAGGGCATTCGCTGCGCCCTGTGCAGCGACGTCATGTCCGCTGAGATGACCCGCCGCCACAACGACGCCAACATGCTGGCCATGGGCGCAGGCATGATCGGCCCCAACGTGGCCGAGCGCATCGTGGAGACCTTCCTGAACACCGAGTTTGAGGGCGGCCGTCACGAGAGACGTGTGAACCTCATTGAGGGATAAATCAGAACAGGAAAAAGCCGACTGGGAAACCAGTCGGCTTTTTTGCTGTATGGAGGGGCATTTCCGGGAAAGACAGGGAAATGGGTTGACTTGTCACCTGGTGTTGCATATAATATAATGTGATATCTTGCAGTGTGCATTGACACACAGGGGCCGACGGCCCAAATTACCGGCGGCAGAACTGCCGCCGCCATGAAACAAGAGGAATGTATCATGAATACTAGCAAAAGCCTGAACATGACCATGCTGTGTGACTTCTACGAGCTCACCATGGGCAACGGATATTTCAAGGGCGGCTACCGGGACCGCATCACCTACTTCGACCTGTACTTCCGTGCCGTTCCCGACAAGGGCGGCTACGCCATTGCAGCCGGTCTGGAGCAGGTGGTGGAGTACATCGAGAACCTCCACTTCTCCCCTGAGGACATCCAGTACCTCCGGGACCGGAAGATGTTCGACGAGGAGTTCCTGACCTACCTGGAAAACTTCAAGTTCACCGGCGATATCTATGCCATCCCCGAAGGCACCCCCGTCTTCCCCAATGAGCCCCTCATCACCGTCCGGGCTCCTGCCATCCAGACCCAGCTCATCGAGACCTTCCTGCTGCTGACCGTCAACCACCAGAGCCTCATCGCCACCAAGGCCAGCCGCATCGTCCGGGCTGCCCAGGGCCGGCGGGTTCTGGAGTTCGGCGCACGCCGGGCCCAGGGTGCCAGCGGCGCTGTGGACGGTGCCCGTGCCGCCTATATCGGCGGCTGTGCAGGCACTGCCTGCGTCCTGTCCGACCAGCTCTACGGGGTCCCCGCCGGCGGCACCATGGCCCACGCCTGGGTCCAGATGTTCGACACCGAGCTGGAGGCCTTCCGCACCTACTGCCAGGTCTACCCCACCAACCCTGTCCTGCTGGTGGACACCTACAACACCCTCAAGAGCGGTATCCCCAACGCCATCCGTGCCTTTAACGAGGTCCTCAAGCCCCAGGGCATCACCAAGTGCGGCATCCGCTTGGACTCCGGCGACATCGCCTACCTGACCAAGGAAGCCCGCAAGATGCTGGACGAGGCCGGCTGGGAGTCCTGCGAGATCACCGTCTCCAACTCCCTGGACGAGAACATCATCCAGGACCTCCTCCTCCAGGGTGCCCAGATCGATGCCTTTGGCGTGGGCGAGCGCCTGATCACCGCCCGCAGCGAGCCCGTCTTCGGCGGTGTGTACAAGCTGGTGGCTGTGGAGAATGAGGACGGCAAGATCATCCCCAAGATCAAGCTCAGCGAGAACGTGGCCAAGATCACCACCCCTCAGTTCAAGAAGATGTACCGCCTCATCGACAATGCCGACGGCATGGCCATCGGCGACTGGATGTGCACCTACGACGAGACCGTGGAGGACAACCTGAACGGCGACGGCAGCCTGACCATCTTTGACCCCGATGCCACTTGGAAGACCAAGACCATCAAGGACTTCACCGCACGTCCCCTCCAGGTCCAGGTGTACAAGGACGGCCAGCTGGTCTATGACCTGCCCAAGCTCCAGGATATCCAGGCTTACTGCAAGAAAGAGCTGGACATCATGTGGGACTCCGTCAAGCGCTTTGATAACCCCCACAACTACTATGTGGATCTGTCCAACAAGCTGTGGTTCACCAAGCACGAGCTGCTGACCCACCACAAGTAATTTATAACAGGAGCGTGGCAAACAAAGATGAAGGCAGAAGAGCGTAGAAAAATCATATCCCAGACCCTGACCGCTGACCAGCCCATCAGCGCCACGGCTCTGGCCGGAAAGTTTTCCGTGAGCCGTCAGATCATCGTGGGCGACATCGCCCTCCTGCGGGCGGCCGGTCTGGACATCGTGGCCACCCCCAGAGGCTATAAGCTGGGGGAGAGCAGCGGTCTGGTCCGCACTGTGGCCACCGTCCACACTGGTATCGAGGAGCTGGAAAAGGAGCTCCTGGCCATGGTGGACAACGGCTGCACCGTCATGGATGTGGTGGTGGAACACCCCCTCTACGGCGAGATCACCGGCCAGCTGAGCCTGGCATCCCGGTATGATGTCCAGCAGTTTGTGGACAAGGTCAAGGAAGCATCCACCCTGTCCTCCCTTACCGGCGGCGTTCACCTGCACAACCTCCGCTGCCCCAGCGAGGAGGCCTATCAGCGGGTGTGTGCTGAACTGGAGCGCCTGGGGCTCCTCTACACCGAGGAGCGGGACGCATAACGGTTTGCTGAAAGAGAAAAATCGACAGAATAGACGGCGCATATGCCTTGCCATGTGCGCCGTCTTTATTTTTGATGAAACAAAGGAGGACCGGCGTATGGATCGGTTCAAGAAATTCCTGGCCCGGAAGAACATCGTCTTCTCGGCCAAACGATACGGTGTGGATGCCCTGGGAGCCATGGCCCAGGGTCTCTTCTGCACCCTGCTGGTGGGCACCATCCTGAACACCCTGGGGACCCAGTGCGGCATCGGTTTCCTGTCTGCCACAGTGGTGACCGTGGGGGCCGGGGAGGCCGCCACGGCCTATACCATCGGCGGTCTGGCCTCTGCCATGGTGGGTCCTGCCATGGCCATCGCCATCGGCTACGCCCTCCAGGCCCCCCCGCTGGTCCTGTTCTCTCTGGCCCCCGTTGGCTATGCCACCAACGTCCTGGGTGGTGCAGGCGGCCCTCTGGCCGTGCTGATCATTGCCATCGTGGCGGCTGAGTGCGGCAAGGCGGTCTCCAAGGAGACCAGGATCGACATCCTGGTGACTCCCATCGTTACCGTCCTGGTGGGTATCGGTCTGGCCTGTGTGATCGCCCCGCCTGTGGGTACGGCTGCCTCCTATGTGGGCAACCTCATCATGTGGGCCACTGAGCTGAAACCCTTCCTGATGGGTGTCCTGGTGTCCGTCATCGTGGGCATGGCCCTGACCCTGCCCATCTCCTCTGCCGCCATCTGTGCGGCTCTGGGCCTCACCGGTCTGGCCGGCGGCGCCGCCGTGGCCGGCTGCTGTGCCCAGATGGTGGGCTTTGCCGTCCTGTCCTTCCGGGAGAACAAGTGGGGCGGTCTGGTGTCCCAGGGCCTGGGTACGTCCATGCTCCAGATGGGCAACATCGTCCGCAACCCCAGGATCTGGATCCCGCCCACGGCGGCGGCTGCCATCACCGGCCCCATCGCCACCTGTATCTTCCGCCTGCAGATGAATGGTACCCCCGTCTCCTCCGGTATGGGCACCTGCGGCATGGTGGGCCCCATCGGCGTGTACACCGGCTGGGTCAATGACGTGGCCGCCGGGACCAAGATGGCCATCACCGGCATGGACTGGCTGGGGCTGATCCTCATCTGCATCCTTCTTCCCGCCCTTCTCACCTGGCTCATGGGCATCCCCTGCCGGAAGCGGGGCTGGATCAAGGAAGGGGATATGAAACTCGACCAGTAAAAAAAGGACCTGACCGGATGGCCAGGTCCTTTTTTTAGGGGATTGCGGCCTGCTGCGCGCGCCTTGCAGGCACACTGGCAGACCGAGAAGAGTTTTCTGGCACGCACATGTCGCGCCAGAAAACGTACTGAAATTTATTTCGACACTGCGGTGGCGAAACTCTACGAGATCTTGGGTCGCCATGAAGGAATGGACGCATAAAAAAAGAACCGCCGAAGCGGTTCTTTTTTTATAGAAAGACGTTATGTCAAATTCAGTCCTGGTCGACGATGATGCCGTAGCCGCCGTCGTTGCGCTTGTACACCACAGAGAATGCGCCGCCTTCGTCCTCGTTGCGGAAGGCAAAGAAGGTGTGGTTCACCAGGTTCATCTGAAGAATGGCCTCTTCCACAGTCATGGCACCGAAGAAGAAACGCTTGGTGCGCAGGACCTGGTAGCCGGGATCTTCTTCCTCGTCTGCCTCGGGCACGAAGTATTCCTCGTTGGGAACCTCGAAGGCCTCCTTGCGCAGACGCTTCTCCAGGCGGGACTTGTTCTTGCGAAGCTGGCACTCGATGGATGCAACAGCAGCATCGATGGAGACAAACATATCAGAAGTGCTCTCAGCCACGCGGATGACAGTGGAACCGGAACGGATGGTCACTTCCAGGATGTTCCGTCCCTTCTCAACACTGAAGACCACAGAAACGTCGGGCTCAGTCTTGAAATAACGGTCCAGCTTGCCGATCTTCTTTTCAGCATAAGCGTGCACGCGGTTGGGGATGTTCACTTTCTTGTCGGTAAAGGTGAATTTCATATATGTCAGCTCCTTTCGTGGGGGTGTAAAGATGGGTTTCCTTCTCTTTACGTTCACAGTATACCACATTACTCCATAAAAGTCACGCCTTTTTTGCAAAAATCACAAACTGGATTTGATAACAAAAGAAAATCTAAGCATATCAACGGTTTTCGACCGTCCCCACCCTTGACGGGGGGAGGAAAATGGGATACCATGGACTCGTCGGCAGAGGTCTGCCGAGACATCGTTCATTCCATTCTCCTGCTTGTGCGCTCTCGAATGAGGGCGCTGTTTTTTCGCAAAAAAAGAAATGTGTCAAAATCAGTGTGTGGTCCCTTGTATTACAGATGGATTGTGTTATACTTTAACACAGGAATGAGTGAAATCTGTCGACACACAGCAGATCCGCTCGAATCTCAGAACAAGAAGGGAGAAAGTATATGCAAGCGTTTATCAACAGTCTGATGGAGCTGGCCACGGCCGTGGGCGGTAAGATCATCCTGGCCCTGGTGGTCCTCATCGTGGGCAGCGCCGTCATCAAGAAGGTCGTCAAGCTGGTGGCCAAGAGCAAGGGTATGAACAAGGTGGAGGGCACGGTCCGCTCCTTCATCGTGAGCTTCGTGAGGATCGGCCTGTATGTGGTCCTGGTGATCTCCATCATCGGCATCCTGGGGGTCCCCATGGCCTCTGTGGTGGCTGTGCTGGCCTCTGCCGGTGTGGCAGTGGGTCTGGCCCTCCAGGGAGCTCTGTCCAACCTGGCCGGCGGCATCATGCTCATGATCTTCCACCCCTTCCGCCAGGGCGACTATATCGAAGCCGCCGGGGTGGACGGCGTGGTCCAGGAGGTCACCCTGTTCTACACCGTTCTGCTGTCCCTGGACAACAAGCGGATCACCGTGCCCAACGGCAGCCTCATGAATGCCAACGTGGTGAACTACTCCTCCGAGGCCCTGCGCCGGGTGGACCTGACCTTTGGCTGTGCCAAGAGTGAGGCACCTGCCCAGATCCAGAACCTGATGATGGAGGCAGTCAAGGCCAACGGCAAGGTACTGGCCGATCCCGCCCCCTTTGCCCGCCTCAGCGGCGGCAGCAACGAGGCCATGGAGTTTACCGTCCGTGCCTGGTGCAAGGGTGAGGACTACTGGGATGTGTACTTCGACCTGACCCAGGCCATCACCGAGGCCATGGGCGCCAAGGGCGTCCAGGCCCCCGCCGTCCGGGTGGTCGCCCAGTAAACATCAGCACGAAAAAACCGGAAGACCTTTTGGTCTTCCGGTTTTTGCTTTCTTATCGGTGGCCGCTGCGGCGGGAGCTGCGCTTCTCGGTCATGCGCAGGTCGGACAGCTTACTGTCGGACATCTGCATGAACTGCTTCAGGCGGGCCTCGAAATCAGCGGGGCCTGCTGCCTGGGGAGCGGCTGCGGCAGGGGCGGTGCGGGGCTGGCTGTTGGGACGGGGGCCGTTGTTGTAGCCGCCGGAGCGGGGAGCGCCCTCGCGGTCCTTATTGAAGCGGGGAGCCCCTTCACGGTCCTTGTTGAAGGGACGGCTGCCGCCGCCCTGACGGTCCCGCTGGGGGTTCTGGGGACGGGGAGGAGGGGGTGTGGCCTTTTTGATGGACAGATTGATGCGGCCTGCCTCGTCGATGCTCACGACCTTGACCTTGACCTCCTGGCCTTCCGTCAGGAAGTCCTTCACGTCGGCCACGTAGGAGTGGGCGATCTCAGAGATGTGGACCAGACCGGACCGTCCGCCGGGCAGGGACACAAATGCGCCGAATTTGGTGATACTTTTAATGTTTCCTTCCAGGATTGCGCCTACACTGATTTCCATATGTACTGAAAATCCTCCTCATTAAAATAGCGCTCACAT
>JAFVUT010000176.1 GCA_017502545.1 Ruminiclostridium sp. | reverse complement strand
TACATCTTCTGATTTTTCAGAAAGTACTTGAACACCCGGCGGATGGAATACTCATAAATTTCCCGGGTCGTGGTGGGCACAAAAGACACAAGGATATCCATCAGCTCCTGGATGGCAAAGGTCAGCAGATGATGCTTGTCCTCAAAGTGGGCATAAAAGGTAGACCGGTGAACACCGGCCCGCTCGCACAGGTCCGTGATCCGGATCTCTTCAAAGGTCTTTTCCTCCAGAAGTTCGGTCAGGGCGCCAAGGAGCTGGCCATAGGTCCGCTGGATACGGGCATCTTCTCGTTTTGCTTCCACATCAGTCAACTCCTTTCGTACATTCGATTCTTCTATTCTAAAAAGGAACCCGTTGCTTGTCAAGCCGAGACAGAAAAACACCCAAGGCAAGCCTTGGGTGTTTCTTCACCTTCGCTGGGACAGCAGAGAAAAGGGTTTGACCCTTCCGATCCATTTTTTCCAAAGGGTGACCGACAGCCAGGCGCAGAAAGCACCCACCAGGGCTCCTCCCAGCACGTCGGTGGGAAAGTGGACGTACAGGTACAGCCGGGAAAAGGCGATGAGGACCGCCAGGACCAGAGCCGCCCACCGTCCCTTCCATTTGTTCAGGATGAGGACCACCGCCGCCGCAAAGGAGGCCGAGGTGTGGCCCGAGGGGAAGGACGGGTCCCCCGGCCGGTGAATGAGCAGGTCGGTCACCGGCTTTAAGTCACAGGGCCGGATGCGGTCCACCGCATTCTTTAGGATCATATTGCAGATGACCAGGCTCAGGATCAGGGCCAGCAGGACCTGGGCACCCGTGGCCCGCTCCTCTTTGCAGAGAAAGAGAATGACCACGCCCAATGCGATCCAGATATACCCCTTATCTCCCAGATGGGTGATGGCCGGCATGAGCACATCCATCCAGGCCGTGTGGCAGTGCTGCACGATCCAGTCCAGGATCCCCAGTTCCGCCATGGACAGACTTTCCACAGCGCCGCCCCCTTTCACGAAATCAAGTGATAGGCTATTCTATCACGTTGACTCCGCAAGGGCAAGGATTTCTCAGGAGACCGTGTCGGGAAGGGCCAGGATCTCCCGGGTGATCCTCTCTGCCATCTCCTCGGCCAGGGAGAAGTCCACATGGGGGTTGTAGAGCCCTTCCAGAATGTCGTGGTTCTCCTTGGCCCGGGCCAGGTGCTCCACCCCCTCCTTCAGCAGCTCCTCTGCCACCCGATTGGACAGGCGGAGGAAGCTCTTCCCCTCCACCAGGGCACTCTTTTCCACCAGGCTCTCGGTGCGGATGGCGCGGAAGTCGGTCCCCGCCACCTTCCCGGTCACGAAGGCCAGGGACCGGTCCGGGATGAGAAGGTGGGCCGGTCTGCCGGGGTCCACCCCGCTGGGGCAGGCGATCACATCATAGCCCCGGTCCAGAAAGCCCTGTTCCAAAAAGGTCAGCAGATCCCCCGCCAGTCCGCAGTCATCCCGGATGGTGTACCCCTCCCGGCAGAGGGTCTGGACCGTCCCCTCCAGGAGGACCTTCCCCTGACAGGTGACGGCATGCAGAAACCGGCGGTGACCGGTCCCTCTCCCCTCCCGGGTCCCCTTCAGTTCCCGCTTCAGGATGGCCTCTGCCCGCTTGGCAGTCTTAGCCAGGGTCTCCTGGGTGCGCAGGGGCTTTCGGCCTCTGTCCCAACTCTCTTTTGCGCTGCGGATGCACCGATAGGCCTGGGGGTAACAGGACCGATAGGCCTGGACAGCAGCCACGATCTCCTCCCGAATGGCAAAGAGGGCTTTCCGGTCATAGCCCGCTCCCAGGTCGATATAATGTCCGGTGGCACCAGTGTAGGCCGGGTCCATGATGTGGGGCGCAGTCCCGTCCACCATGGCCGCCCCCTTCTCCGGGATGCGGATGCCGTCCAGAGAATCCGGGTCCCCGGAGCAGCGGATGTACTCCACCTCATACCCCTCCCGTTCCATTCGGGCGGCCACCCGGTTCATGAGGGTGGACTTGCCGCAGCCTGCCCCGCCTTTGATGGTATAGAAGGCCTGGATGGTCCTCTGGTCCACCCACTGGTCATAGAGGGAGACGAATCCCTCGGCGGAATTGGCCCCCAGAAAATACTCAATGCGCTGTTTTGTCGCTGACATAAACTCCCTCCCCATTGGTTGATCTCCCCATCAGCCTATGCGGAAGGACCTCGTCCCGTGTCAAAGCCAGTCGTCCACCACATCCCGGAGAGTGCAGGGGGTGACCCCGCCCTCCATCACCAGTCCGGCCAGGGCCTGGATGCGCCGGTCACTGATGGTGATGTCCCAGATCTCCGTACGCTCTCCCGTCTGGGTAATGGTCACCCCCAGGCCATAGCTCTCCCCCTCCAGGGGTGGCGGGATCTCCCGGACCAAAAGGTGGTATCGGCAGGTAAGGGACTCCCCCACCCCGTCGGTCAAGTCGACCTCTCCCAGCATGATCTGCCGCATAAAAAGCTCCCCTCTCAAAATAGTTTCATTTTGTAACCTTTTCACCCACATTGTAACGGCAAACCCCAGGAATGGAAAGGATTTTCGCTCGACGGCCTTCGACCATGCAAGACGGTTTTCCGCCAAACCACCGAAAATAAACTCTGTTTTCCCCTTTCTCTTCCCATTTCTGTCGAACGATTCTTCGGGAAGATCTCCTGATCCCGGCATCAAACCGGGAAAAGAGGACATCCTGCAGAGGGATAACTCCCGGAATTTTTCTGTAAATCCGGTTGACAATTCTTAGATGATATGGTATTATAACTCTCGCATCTAACCGAGGCATACGGAGAGATGTCCGAGCGGTTTAAGGAGCTGGTCTTGAAAACCAGTGACCCGAAAGGGCCGTGGGTTCGAATCCCACTCTCTCCGCCACTTTTATATTTGTTATAATTTCGGACCTGGAGAAGTACCCAAGAGGCCGAAGGGGCTCCCCTGCTAAGGGAGTAGGGCGTGTTGAGCGTCGCGAGGGTTCAAATCCCTCCTTCTCCGCCAAGAAAAAAGCACTTGCTTTCGCAAGTGCTTTTTTCAATGATATCCGTTCCTGGCGGATGATGTATGCCTTACGGCATATGAAGGAACGGATATTATATCATATTTGCCTTTGGCAAATATATCATGCGGCCTTGGCCGCATATCATATCGCCAAGCGATATATCATTAAACCACAACCCCGGAGTCGATATTTCCTCGACTCCGGGGTTTGCTTACCCTTCTTTCGCTGTCACCCTCCCCTGCCCTCGAAAGAGTTCGTTCAGGTAGGTTTCCTTCAGCCAGAGGGCCAAGGCCTCCCGTTGGTCCAAAGGCAGGTCCTCTACCGGAATCCTTTTCCCATTTGTTTGGACATAACTCTCCACCTTGATCTCCCTCTTCAACAGCCGCAGTCCTCCTTTCCCTCCAGCTGGTTCAAGCGCCGGGTCAGTTCTTTGGTTTGTTCCTCCAGGCGGTAGGTCCGCTCCACCAGGTCGTTGTGCTTGTTCACCCGCTGGGTCAGTTCACTGAGCTTATACTCCAGCAAGGCCCGGGTCCTGCTCTGCTGGAGGACGTTATTGATGAGACAGACCGCCAGAGTGACCCCGCCGGTGACCAGGGCGATCAGCAAGCTTTCTCCCATGATGACCACCTCCTCCCCATCCTATGCAGGCCCCCTCCCCGCATATACTGGACCGAGAGGAGGATGCCTGTGGAAACTGTTGCCGCCTGCTATATCCGGGTCTCCACCGAGGACCAGACGGAGTACTCCCCGGAGGCCCAGAAACGGGCCCTGGAACACTACGCCCGACAGCACGGGATGGTGCTGGCCCCGGACCATATCTATATCGATGCGGGCATCTCCGGGCGGAAAGCCCAGACCCGCCCCGCCTTCATGGCCATGATTGCCGCCGCCAAACAAAAGCCCCCGCCCTTCTCGGTGATCCTGGTCCACAAGTTCGACCGCTTCGCCCGGAACCGGGAGGACAGCATCGTGTATAAATCCATGCTCCGCCGCCAGTGCGGGGTCCAGGTGGTGAGCATCACCGAGCACTGGGAGGACGACCGGATGGGTCTCATTCTGGAGGCCATG
The DNA here is from genome assembly GCA_017502545.1 of Ruminiclostridium sp. Taxonomy (GTDB): domain Bacteria; phylum Bacillota; class Clostridia; order Oscillospirales; family Oscillospiraceae; genus Evtepia. The sequence continues at coordinate 1,485 of JAFVUT010000176.1, read as the reverse complement.
CTGGAGGCTATGGCGGAGTACTACTCCCTGAACCTGGCCGAGGAGGTCCGAAAGGGCATGACGGAAAAAGCCCGCCGGGGGGAGTTTCAGACCGCACCGCCCTTCGGGTACCGGGTGGCCGACCACCGGCTGGTCCCCATCCCCCGGGAGGCCCAGGTCGTGGAGGAGATCTTCCGGCGGTTTCTGGCGGGAGACTCCATGGCAAAGATCGCCCGGTGGTCCCGGGACACGGGCATCCTCACCCACCGGGGCAATCCTCTGGACACCCGGCGGGTGAAGTACATCCTGACCAACCCCGTCTATGTGGGAGACCTGCGGTGGTCCCCCGGCAAGGGAGAGGAGCTGGTGGTCCCCGGAGGGCATCCGCCCATCGTGGATGCCGGGACCTTTGCAGAGGCTCAACGTCGTTTGCAGGACAACACCGCCCGGTTTGGCAGACACGCCCGCCCCTCCGAGGACCGGAAACACTGGCTGGCCGGTCTGGTCCGATGCAGTGCCTGTGGGAGAAACCTTATCTTCTCCCGACCCCATTACATGAAGTGCGGGGGCTATGCCAAGGGGAAGTGTGCCGTCTCTCAGCACGTGCCGGTCCGGTTCCTGGAGGAGGCCTTTCTGGCCCGACTGAGGAGGGATGCCGCCTGTGAGACTACGTTTTCTGTGGAGGTCCTTCCATCCAAAGGCTTCGACAACACCGCCCGGGATCTGGCCAGTTTGGAGCGGAAGCTCCACAGACTGCGGGAGGCCTTTCTCTGCGGGGCAGAGACCCCGGAGGAATACAAGCAGGCCAGGAAGACCTTGTCTGACCAGGCAGAGGAGCTTCGGCAGAAGCTGGAGAACAGAGAAGAACAACAGCCCCAGCTGGAAACCCGCCTCCGGCACAGTCTGACCACGCTGGAGGATCAGGAGGCCCCCCTGGAGGCTCGACACCGGGCCGCAGCAGCCATCCTGGCTGACTGCTTGTGGGACAAGGAGAAGGGACTGCTGACTATGGTATACGAAAAGGGCCCCCGGAACTGAGGTTCCGGGGACCCTTTTGTTATTTGTCGAAGGCTGGATTGGTGTAGTAGACGTTCTTCTTGTCCAGCTGCTCCCGCACCATCTGGAGGGCGCTGCCGAACCGCTGGAAGTGGACGATCTCCCGCTCCCGCAGGAAGCGGATCACATCGGTGACATCCGGGTCATCCTTGGCCAGACGGAGGATGTTGTCATAGGTCACCCGAGCTTTCTGCTCGGCGGCCAGGTCCTCGGTCAGGTCGCAGATGGGATCCCCCTTCACCTGCATGGAGGCGGCAGTCCAGGGGAAGCCGGAAGCCGCCGTGGGGAAGATGCCGGTGGTGTGGTCCACGAAATAGGCGGCAAAGTTGGGGTCCTTCTCGATCTGGTCGTCAGTCAGGTTCCGGGTGAGCTGGTGGACGATGGCCGCAACCATTTCCAGGTGGCCCAGCTCTTCGGTGCCGATGTCGGTCAGCAGCCCCTGGACCCGGG
>JAFVUT010000175.1 GCA_017502545.1 Ruminiclostridium sp. | reverse complement strand
CACCGCCGGAGAAGCAGATGCGGTCGATCTTCAGACCTTCCAACGCAAGCCAGGAGCTTTCCGGCGTCTGGATCTTCCACAGAAGAGGTTCCTGGGGTTTCAGGAACATGGCCTGGGCCAGCAAGTCTGCCATTTTGTCGGTAATGCGTGTCAGGTCCTCCAGGGTCGTTCTGGAACCAGGGGTCAGAATGACCCCCACAGCATCTGCCACCAGCTGGGCGGCAGGGCTGACCCGTTCCACAGTCAGGTCGGATTTCAGGCGAATCAGACGTCCGCCGATATCCAAACAGCCTTTGCTGATGGTATCACCGTTGTCAAAGAGGACAATGTTGGTGGTTCCTCCGCCGATATCAAGATTCACTGCCCGGCAATTGTTGTCCAGACTGTACTGGAACGCACCGCTTCCCTTACCTGCAATGATGGATTCCAGATCAGGTCCCGCGGTAGAGACTACAAACTCTCCGGCAAAGCCGCTGAGTTTATCCAGCACAGCGGCAGCATTTTCCTTTCGGGCAGACTCGCCGGTGATGATGACGGCACCGGTGTCCACGTCGGCAGGGGTAAAGCCCGCCAGACGGAACTCTTCGGCTACGATATCCCGGATGGCCTCGCCGTCGATGAGGACGGGAGTAACCAGGGGGGTGATATGTACCGTGCTCTTGTAAATGACCTCTTTGTCCACGATGGAGATCCGGGGGACGGTGAAGTACCCGGTGGTGTTTTCCATGGTGATCCGGCTGAAGACCAGCTGGGTGGTCGATGTGCCGATGTCAATACCGACACTTAAAATATCGGGCATTTTGTCCCCCCTTTCTGAAAAAAGACAAAAAAAGCCAAGGCGTGTCTTACAACGCCCCAGCTTTCTTGCTTTGAAACCGCACTCTGTTGTGCAGATGGATTATTCCGTTTTGAAATCAAAGGAGATCCTTGTGCCGTTGGGACCGGAGTACACCGTCATATGACCGCGAAGGCGGTCACGGACCGTGGCGTCCACGATGTTCAGTCCCAGGCTGCCTGTCCGGGGAGCGTTTACATCGAAACCGCTGCCGTTGTCTGCCACGGTCACGGTGTGGAACAGACTGCCGGCCAGGAAGGATACCTGGATACTGCCGGAGTCTCTGTCCTCGAAGGCATGCTCCAGGGCGTTGGTGATCAGCTCGTTGACCACCAGAGAGACCGAACTGGCAGTGTCGGGAGACAGCATTACGGAGGACCCGCTGACCTGTATGGTGATGGCCTTGCCAACAGGAACAAAGGCCTGCAGATTCTTCCGCAGCTGTTCCAGCAGGTTCATGCTGTCGATCTGGTGAAAACCATCCCGATTCTGTGTTAATATATCATGGATCGCAGCAATTGACAAGACTCGACTGACATTTTCCTGCAAAATTTTTTTGGTAAAGTCATTTCCGCAGCGGCGGGCCTGAATGTTCAGAATGCTGGCCACCAGCTGGAGGTTATTTTTGACCCGGTGGTGGACTTCCCGCAGGGTAGTGGTGTCGGCATCGGTGTCACTGGACCGGAGGGTGCTGTCCGCTTTCTCATAGGTCCTGGCCAGGCTCTGGTACTTCTTCTCCTGAAGGACGTCGTCACTGATGTCCATCTCCCGGATGAGGAGCGCGATGCATGTTTGGTCGGGATTGAAAATGGGGACCACGTCCTGACGGACGGTGTGATTCTCCTGGGTGATGGCCTTGATATCCCGGACAGGGGAGAGGTTTTTCAGAGCAGAAAACACAGCCGGTTCCTTCAAGGGTAAGATAAGGACCCCCACCACACTTTTTTCATAGGCGCTGCCCGAACTGGGCTGGGCCTGGGCAACCACCACGATGTCCCCGTCTTTGGTGGGGCAGTCGATGAACACATCGGCTCCGGTCAGTTCCGCCATGAGGGGGAGCTGTTTGCTGACCTCCTCCAGCTGCAGGATATCGGCAGGGGAGAGGTCGGTCTGCTCCTGACAGATTTGTCTCAGCATGGCTCAGCCCTCCCTGCCCAGGAGGTTTTTCAGCTCCCTGGCGGCCTGCTCTACGGAACAGTGATGGCTTTTGGCATAGGTGGTGATGTAGTGATAGGCCCGGGTGTCGGTCATGTTCTTGCGAGCCATGAGGATCTTTTTTACGGCAGCGATGTCATCGTTCTGAGATGCCTGCTGGAGGATACGCTCTGCCAATGCGGCGATGGACAACCGCTTGTCCATCGCAGTCTTTCGCATCTGGCGGTAGGCCTCGGTCTCAGAGCACCCCTGGGTCTTGGCCAGATACTGCTGGGCCTTCATGATCTGACGGTTCTCCCGGATGCGGCGTTCCGCATCGGCCGCTTGCCTTCGGACTTCCTTCAGCCGCTGGCTCTGGGCGTAGGCCACCTCAATGGTGGGAAGCAAAGACTTTTGCTCGATGGGCTTGACCAGATAGCCGGTCACTCCGGCGGAGCTGGCACGCTCGATCACATCCCGGTCACTGAAGGCAGTGAGCAGGATGACGCATTCTGCCAGGTCCTCGTCCAGAATGGTCTCCGAGGCGGTCAGACCGTCGAAGATGGGCATTTTCACGTCCATCAGTACCACATCGGGATGGAGAGAGCGGCAGAGCTCAATGGCGTCAAAGCCGTCTGCAGCCTCGCCCACCACGGAAAAACCCAGCTCCTGGAGCATATCAGACAGATCCATTCGGGTGATGGGCTCGTCGTCAACGATGATCACTTTCTTCAATCTTGCTCCCTCCAACTTAAAATTAATTGCAAACAGAAATTGACAAAACCGAAGTTTTGCGATATGTTAAAAATGAATTACCTGAAATCCAGCCTGACAGAAAGCTGAAAGTGCACAGTCTTTCAAGTTAAAAATACCATACTCGTGAACATTTCGCAATCTTTTTTTGGGTAAGACTCTTCCATAGGAGGCGACGGACATGGACGGCAAACGTGAAAACCATCATATCTTCACAAGACGAGTTCTGGACAAGGAGCTGTGTGACAAGCTGGTACAGTCTGCCAGCCTGACCATTGGCTGCAATGTGCTCATCACCGATGAGACCAGCTACATCCTGTCCAGCAATGATCCCAACCGGGAGGGCACCCTCCATGAGGCCTCCATCGAGGTTATCCGCACCAAGCAGAAGGCCTATCATAACAGTGCAGCAGCCATGCGGCTGGCCGGCACCATGCCGGGAATGACCATCCCTCTGTTTATGGGGGATGATGTCATCGGCACCATCGGCATCACCGGTTCTCCCCAGGAGATCTCCCGCTATGCAGCGCTGATCCAGCAGTTTGCCCAGATTTTCTTGAGTTTTCAGAGCCAGCAGCAGACCTCTGCCCAGCTGGACTACCGAAAGCAGACTCTGATCCGTGAGATCGTAACCTTTGAAAAACGGATCCGTAATCCCGAGGATGTCCATGCCCTGGCCTATGAGGTTGGAGTAGACCTGAACATTCCCCGTGTCGCCATTCTGGTCAAAAATGGACAGGATACAGAAAATACCATCACCGAGGAAGAAAAGAGCCTGGCCTCTGAACATGTGAAGGATATCATCATAAAGTATTTCTCCGATACCCAGGATTTCATTTGTCCGCAAAATGATTCTGAATATGCTGTACTTGCCTGTCTCCCGGATGGCATTCAGGACAGCAGTATGGAATATATCATCAATACTTGTCAGGAGATGGAACAGGAACTGCTTCAGGCCGGCCATGGCGCACTCATCGGAATAGGTTCCATGGCAACCTCACTGGAAGGACTGCGCCTGTCCTACGAAAATGCATCCTTTGTCCTTCGTATCCTTCAGGCCAAGATCCGGGATGCGACATGTCTGTCCATTGCAGATTTGATGCTGGAAAAGTTGGCTGCCAATTTACCGGAAGATGTGTGCGAGGAGGCATCAAATACCCTCTTCCGCATGATTCTTCAGGCTCCAAACTATGATGAGATCATCACCATCATTGAATGCTGGTGCCGCCTGAGATTCCAATTTACAAAGACAGCAGAGGCCCTTCACATTCATAAGAGCACCTTAGTCTATCGGTTCCGCAGGATCCAGGAACTCTATGGCCTTGACCTATATGATTTTGACCGAGTGGTAGCCTT
>JAFVUT010000174.1 GCA_017502545.1 Ruminiclostridium sp. | reverse complement strand
GCGAACCACTTCTGGTTCAGGGGGAAGTCCTCCCAGCTCTTGGCCCGGATGTCCCAGGTCATGCGGCCGGTGATGTCGTAGGCCGTCATGCCAGGGTATTTCTCCACGATGGACAGGGTCTCAGCCACCCGGTTCCGGTGGTGGACCAGGAGCTGGTCGATGCGGGTGTTCAGGTCCCCGCTGTGCCGGTGGGCAGGCAGGGCCAGTTTCACCGGGTAGGTTCGGATGCGCTTGAGGCTCTCCAGATACCGGCCCAGCATATTGTCCATGTTGGCCCAGACCGAGATGTTGGGGGTGATGTCAAAGAGGACGTGGTCGGCCGTAAAGAGGATACCCTCCCGCTCCATCCACAGGCAGAGCTGACCAGGGGCATGGCCGGGGACCGACAGGACCTCCAGCCGGTAGTCTCCGATCTGAAAGACCTCCCCCTCCTCCACGGGGACATAGCAGTCCAGGTCCAGCTTGGGACCCAGGTTCCGGGCGGGGTTGGTCCGGGTGATGATGGCCACCTCATCTTTTGGGAAGCCCTCCTTCAAAAAGCGGGCATCCATCTCCACCCAGAACTGATCCTCAAAGGCTTGGGCGGTGAAGGGGTAGTCCAGGGCCCCGATGTACACCTTGCCGTTGGGCCCGGCCATCTCCACGGACAGGCCGGTGTGGTCGGTGTGGATGTGGGTCACCAGCACGTCCAGCCGGGACCGGTCCGCCCCCGCCTCAGTGAGGCCGGCCAGCAGGGCCTCCCGGCAGGGGGGCAGGTTGAAGCCTGTGTCGATGAGAAGGCTCCGGTGGGGACCCTTGATGAGGTAGGCGTTCAGCTCCTTCAAGGGGTTGTTGGGCAGGGGCACAGGGATAGAATATATGTTTTTGATAATTTCCTGAACCAATTCCGTTCCCTCTTTCTCGAAGAGTTTCGCCGCCGCAGCGGCGAAATAAAATCAAATCCGTTTTCTGCCGCGACATGTGCGTGGCAGAAAACACTTCTCGGCCTGTCAGTGTGCCCATAGGGCGCGCGCAGCAGGCCGCAGACCAAATCTGTCGGAAAAGGCTTGCCTTTTTCGACAGATTATTTTCGGGCCTCCCCCACCAGGGCAGAGGCACCCAGGCGGTCGGCACCCAGATCCAGGAAGGCCTGGGCATCCTCCAGGGTGCGGATGCCCCCGGAGGCCTTGAGCTTGATGTGGTCGGCCAGGTGCTCCCGCAGGAGGGCCACGTCCTCCCGGGTGGCGCCGCCGGTGGAGAACCCGGTGGAGGTCTTCAGGAAGTCCGCCCCGGCCTTCTCCACCACCTGACAGAGCTTGATCTTCTCCGGGTCGGTGAGCAGGCAGGTCTCGATGATGACCTTCAGGGGACGGCCCAGGCAGGCGGCCTTCACGGCTCCGATCTCCTCGCCGATCTCCTTCCACTTGCGCTCCTTCACCAGGCCGTTGTTGATGACCATGTCGATCTCGCTGGCCCCGTTCTCCACGGCATCCTTGGTCTCAAAGAGCTTGGCGGACAGGGTGTTGTAGCCGTTGGGGAAGCCGATGACGGTGCAGATCTTCAGGTAGCCCTGGGTGTAGTCCACGGCGGCCTTCACGAAGGAGGGGGGGATGCACACGGTGGCGCAGCCGAACTCCATGGCCTCGTCGCAGAGGGTCTTGATCTGATCCCAGGTGGCATCCACCTTCAGCAGGGTGTGGTCCACGTGGGAGAGAATGTTGCGGATATCCATAGGGATCGCTCCTTTTCTGTATTTATTTGAGAGCTAAGCTGTTGTTCAGCAGCAGGGAACTGTAGAGGAAGAGGACATCCTGGTCGGCAAAGTCCACATAGTCAGCCAGGCTGTGGCTGAACACATAGCGCAGGTCGATGAGGGTGATTTTCTCATACCCCTCCAGCAGGAGAGGGGCCAGGGAGCTGCCAAAGGAGTCCCGGAAGAGCACCAGCTCCTTCCCGGCAGGGCCCTTGGGATTTTCGATGATCTGGACCCCCTGGGGGCCGGAGAGGAAGAGGTCGTAGGGCTTTCCCCCGGAAGCCTTTTCCAGGTCATAGACGGGCTGGGTCTGGGCCCGGCCCATCAGGTCGTAACCCGTGACGGTACAGCCCCGGATGGTCTCATTGGTGAGATAGCGGATGGTGTCGGCCTGCATGGGCGGGGTCATCCGGGAGAGGTAGGTCCCGAAAAAGTCCCCCTGCCAGGTCTGCACGGTGTAGTCGGTCTCCGCCCAGGCATCCATGGCGATGGCCACATAGGCGGCCACCTCCCCCAGGTTCTCCTGCCGCCAGTGGAGGTCGGTCCGGTAGAAGTCCTCCAGGTCCATCATGGGGGTGAGATCCAGGTGGGTCAGGAAGGGAAGTTCCTGCCGGAAATACCGGCCCATGACCTCGTGGGTCAGGGAGCCTTTTTGCAAAAAGGCTTCCTTGGCGGGGACCATGGCGAAGTAGCCCTTGCAGTCCGTCCCGGCCAGGTAGGTGTCATAGAGATACCGAATCTTATCGGCGGCGTATTCGGTCATGGCCGGGACCATGGCGGGCTCGGCCTCGGCCAGATGGCCCTGGGCCAGATAGACCCCCTCCCGGGTGGTTTCCCCGGGGAAGGGGAGGTCCAGAGCCCGGGCAGTGGGTCCCGTCAGGGTCAGCACCCCCGCCAGGACCAGAAGAGTAAGTCGGCGCAAGCCTTAGCCCTCCAGAGAGGAGGGGCACATGAGGAAGAAGACGTAGCTGCCGCCCTGAACGGCGATGACCTCCTCGGCTTCGGTGCAGATGTTCCAGCGCAGGTCGCAGTACTCCTGGAGGGTCTGGCAGAACTCCGTGCCGTCGGTGCCATCCTCCAGCTGGAAGACATAGCCCAGGAAGGGAATGGAGCTGATGGAGGGGCCAAACATGACGCCCTGGGAGAAACCGGTGATCTCGGTGTTGCCGAAGCCCATGAGCAGGCCGGGCTCCACGGGCATGACCATGCCGGCAAAGGGCAGGTCGGCCATCACGGCCTCGGCGATCCCGGTGGCAGAGCTGCCGGCATTGGCCAGGAACACATTCGTCAGGCTTTTGCTGAGAGATTCGCCGCCGGCCTCGGGGGCCTCGGGCTTTTCTTCGGGGGCCTCGGGGGTCTGGGCAGGGGGGGCAGCAGGCTTCTGCTCCGCAGGGGCGTCAGGCTTCTGGACGGCAGGGGCATCGGTTTCCTCCTTGGCGGGAGCATCGGGCTCCTCTTCCTCAGAAGCATCGGTTTCCTCTTCGGCGGGGGCATCAGAGCCGCCGCAGGCGGTAAGGGTGAAGGTCAGGGCGGCCAGCAAGGCCAGCAGAGTCAGCAGTTTTTTCATTTTTGATCTCCGTGTTTTGTTT
>JAFVUT010000173.1 GCA_017502545.1 Ruminiclostridium sp. | reverse complement strand
TCCAGCTTGTCCACGGTACGCATCACGTCGCCGGATTTATCCGTCAGACCCAGCATGGAGTAGAAACCGTTCAAGATCTTGCGGTTGTTGACACGGATCTGGAAACGGGTAAGACCCAGTGCGGAAAACGTCTTGTAGATGATGGAGGGGATCTCCGCCTCGTTGGAGATGTCCAGCTTGCCGTCGCCGATCACGTCGATGTCGCACTGGTAGAACTCACGGAAGCGGCCTCTCTGGGCACGCTCACCACGGTAGACCTTGCCGATCTGATAGCGGCGGAAGGGGAAGGTCAGGTCTGCATAGTGGAGGGCCACGTACTTAGCCAGGGGGACGGTCAGGTCAAAGCGCAGGGCCAGGTCGCTGTCGCCCTTGGTGAAGCGGTAGATCTGCTTCTCGGTCTCGCCGCCGCCCTTGGCCAGCAGGATCTCGGCAGACTCGATGACAGGGGTATCCAGGGGGGTAAAGCCGTACAGGGAGTAGGTACGGCGCAGGCTCTCCAGCATCCGCTCAAACTGGGTCTGAGGGCCGGGGAGCAGTTCCATAAAGCCGGACAGGGTCCGGGGTTTCATCCGTTCCATAGGAAGGACCTCCTATTCTTAATGTTTTGGGAAAGGCAAAGCCTTTCCCAAAATGGGGATTGCGGCCTGCTGCGCGCGCCCCTTGGGCACACTGACAGGCCGAGAAGAGTTTTCCGGCACGCGCATGTCGCGCCGGAAAACGAATTTGACTTGATTTCGCCGCTGCGGCGGCGAAACTCTACGAGGTTTTACCTTCGGGTTAAACCTTAAAAATGCGTCTTCGTCCCTGATTCCCGGAACGAGGACGCATTTTTACATATCATTCTTACACCATAACAGGCTTCAGAGAGGGATTGACGATCTCTCTCCAATCCAGGTCTCCTCGCTCCAGGCCGTGGATCAGGATCTCAGCCGTAGCCACGTTGGTGGCGAAGGGGATGTTGTACTGGTCGCACATCTGCTGGATGTACTTCAGGTCGGGGTCCAGGTCGCTGGACCGGGGATCGGAGAAGAACAGCACCATGTCGATCTCGTTGTAGGCGATCCGTGCGCCGATCTGCTGGCTGCCGCCATGGGCATGGGACAGGAAGAGGCGGACGGGCAAGCCGGTGGCTTCCGCAACGAGACGGCCGGTGGTGTTGGTGGCACAGACCGTATGCTTGGACAGGATGCCGCAGTAAGCGATACAGAACTGGACCATCAGTTCCTTCTTGTGGTCGTGACTCATCAATGCGATATTCATGACAGGCTCATCCTTTCGCTGCGCACCTCCACAAGGAAGGGTGCTTGGTTGGTTCGGGGAATGGTCCCTCCTGATTTACCAGCGGGGGATCTTCATGAGGGGCACCTGCTCACCGGCAAGGCGGCGGGCGATGTTTCCAAAGGCCTGGGCGGCTCCCTTTCCTGTGTCGGCCAGAAGCTGGCCTCTGCCCGATGCCAGCTGGACGTTGGCATCCTCCGGCACCAACCCCAGCAGGGGCAGACCGGCGGTGTCCATGGCGTGGTCGATGGTGGTCTCCATCTTTTTCAGCAGGGGACGGCGCACCCGGTTGACCACCAGGTGAAGGGTCTCCAGATGGGCCAGCTGGGTGACCACCCGCTGGGCATCCCGCAGGGAAGAGGGGTCGCTCACCGACACCACCACGGCCCGGTCTGCGCCGCAGGCGGCCAGCCGGAAGCCCTGGCCCAGACCGGCGGGACAGTCGATGAGGATGTAGTCATACCTCTCTCTGGCCTGGTCCAGCATGGCCCGGAACCCTTCCTCTCCGGCGAACTCCTCCGGGAGGGTCAGGGGGGCGGTGAGCAGATACAGGTTGGAAACGGTGGGGTGGGGGGCAGCTGCCCGGTCCAGTTCACACCGGCCGGAGATCACGTCGGTAAAATCCATCAGAGCGGCGTCGGTCATGCCCAGGGTGATATCCAGGTTCCGAAGACCGATATCCCCGTCGATGCACAGGACCTTGCTCCCACGGCGGGCCAGGGCTGCCCCGATGCCGCCGGTAAGGGAGGTCTTTCCCGTGCCGCCTTTTCCGGATGTGATGACGATTACTTTGCCCACTGCCATTCCTCCCGAAAAACTATCTGATACAGTTTAGCACATTTTCATGAAACTTGCAACTATTTTTGTGCAAAATCTACGAAAGTCTGTTAACTCTTCGCCTCTTTGATCTTGGTCCACTTTCTGGGGTATCCCTTGGGGGTGGGCCGACCCTTGTAAACGGTGACGATCCGGTGGAAGACGTCGGTGCCGGGGACCTTGTAATCCATCACGAAGGGCTTGTCGCCCCCCAGGGTGTGGATGATCTGCTCGGCGGCCTCGATCTCCTCGTCGGTCTTGTTGCTCTTCATGGCCATGAACATGCCGCCCTTCTTCACATAGGGCATACAGAGCTCGGCCAGCATGGGCATGGAGGCCAGGGCCCGGGAGACCGCCAGGTCGTAGCTGTCCCGGAACTCCTTCTTGTGGGAGTACTCCTCGGCACGGCCCTTGACAAAGGTGATGCCGGTGAGTCCCAGTTCCCCGGAGACCTCCTCCAGCCAGTCCATGCGCTTTCCCAGGGTGTCCAGGAGGGTGAGCTGGATGGAGGGTTCCAGGATCTTCAGCACCAGACCGGGGAAGCCCCCGCCGGTTCCCACGTCGATGACCTTCTTGCCCCCAAAGACCCTGGAGGGGAGAAGGGCGGCGCTGTCCAGGAAGTGAAGGGTGACCACATCGGCGGGATCGGTGATGGCGGTCAGGTTCATGACCTGGTTCTTTTCCAGCAGCCGGTCGCAGTAGAGGGCCAGCTGGTCCACCTGCTCCTGGGTGGGGGAGAGGCCCAGGCCGGTGAGGCCCTCGGCCAGGACTTTTTTCAGTTCTTCTGTCATAGCGGGCACCTCCCGTTACCAGTTGATGATGATGCCGGAATAGAAGACGTAGAAGTAACCCAGGGTCAGGGCGATCATGACGGCAATGCCGATCCATGCCTTGATGCGGGTCTTCTTGTCATAGGGTTTGTAGTTGGGCTGACGGTTCTCGTCCAGGAGAGGGGACTCCACCTGGGGCTCCTTCTTCTCAGCCATTCTTCTGCTCCTTCAGCAGGTCGCGGATCTCGGAGAGCAGCTTCTCTTCTGCGGAGGGCTCGGGGGGAGCGGCTTCCTCGGCGGCAGCAGCTTCTTCCTCTTCCTTCTTGCGCAGAGCTTCCATCTTGCTCTTGGTGCCCAGCAGGACTTTCAGGAAGAGGAAGACCACCAGAGCCACCAGCAGGAAGTCAATGATGGTGGTCAGGAAGGTGCCCAGACCGATGGCCACCAGGGGGGTGACTACTTCGCCTGCCTCGTTGAGGACCTCGGGCTGGAGGACGATGTTATACTTGGACAGGTCGGTGCCGCCGATAAAATAGCCGATGGCGGGCATGACCACGTCGTTGACCAGGGAGGTGGTGATCTTGCCGAAGGCGGTGGCGATGATCACGCCGACGGCCATGTCGATCACGTTGCCCTTGGAGATAAAGGCCTTGAACTCGTCAATGAAGCCTTTTGCCTTGTTCTTAGGATCTGCCATGATGTTCGTTCCTTTCTGTATTTAGATGTAGGGGAGGCGATTCTTACCACATATACGGGTAAACCAACGTTGGTTGGGCCGATGTGGGCATCGGCCCCTACAAAGGCAGTTGGATCCTCCAACCTCATGTAGGGGCGGATGCCTTCATCCGCCCGCAAACGTGGCAGTTCAAACAGTGGTTTGGATATGCGGAAATCCTTACTTCTTGCTGATGACCTCCAGGCCGCCCAGGTACTTCTGCAGGACCTCGGGCACCTTGATGGAACCGTCCTTTAACTGGTTTTGCTCAACCATTGCAGGGAAAATACGGCTGGTGGCCAGGCCGGAGCCGTTCAGGGTGTGCATGAACTCGGGCTTGCCGGTGGACTCACGGCGGAAGCGCATGTTGCCCCGGCGTGCCTGATAGTCACGGGCGTTGGAGACAGAGGAAACTTCCTTATAGCCCTGCATGGAGGGGATCTGAATCTCGATGTCGTAGGTGCGGGCCATGGAGGCGGAGCAGTCGCCGGCGGCCAGCTTCACGGTGCGGAAGTGGAAGCCCAGGCCCTTCACCAGGTTCTCGGCCTTGGTGACCAGCTCGTCGAAGGCTGCGTCGGAGTCCTCGGGACGGGTGAACTGGAACATCTCCACCTTGT
>JAFVUT010000172.1 GCA_017502545.1 Ruminiclostridium sp. | reverse complement strand
GCCTGGTTCATCTTGATGCCGTGGTTGATGCAGGGAGCGTAAGCGATGATGAGGGAGGGACCCTTGTAGGCCTCGGCCTCGCGGATAGCCTTGATGGTCTGGTTGTAGTCGGCACCCATGCTGATCTGAGCGACGTAAACGTAACCGTAGGAGATGGCGATCTGAGCCAGATCCTTCTTCTTTACGTTCTTGCCTGCTGCTGCGAACTGTGCAACAGCGCCGGTGGGAGTGGACTTGGAGGCCTGACCGCCGGTGTTGGAGTAAACCTCGGTGTCGAATACGAATACGTTGATGTCCTCGCCGGAGGCGATAACGTGGTCAAGACCACCGTAGCCGATGTCATATGCCCAGCCGTCGCCGCCGAAGCACCATACGGAGGGCTTAACCAGCAGGTCAGCCTCGTCGATAACGCGGCGGACGATGGTGCATGCCTCGCAGGGGCACTTCTTGCCGTTATTGAGCCATGCTTCCTCGAAGGGAGTGCCGGTGAAGTCGCGGGCAGCCAGAACCTTGCACTTTGCAAGCAGGTCAGCGGCGGCAGCCTTGCTGCCTTCGCCGTCGTCCTTGGCATCAAGCCATGCCTTTGCAAGACCGACCAGCTCTTCGTCTGCGTACTCAATTTCGGTCAGGCGCTGGAGAGCGGCGGCAAGACCGTTGCGGCGCTGAGTTACGCCGTGGAGCATGCCGAGACCGAACTCTGCGTTATCCTCGAACAGGGAGTTGGACCATGCGGGGCCCTGACCCTTGGAGTTTACGGTGTAGGGAGTGCTGGGTGCGCTGCCGCCCCAGATGGAGGAGCAGCCGGTGGCATTGGCAATGTACATCCGGTCACCAAATAACTGGGTGACCAGCTTCACATAAGGGGTCTCACCGCAACCGGCGCAGGCCCCGGAGAACTCAAAGAGAGGCTGGTGGAACTGACTGCCCTTCACGGTCTCCTTGGCGAAGGGGGTCTGCTTGGGAACGACCTTCTCCTGGCCGTAGGCAAAAATCTGCTGTTCCTCCAGCTGGCTGTCCAGGGGCTGCATGGTCAGGGCCTTGGTCTTGGCCGGACAGACAGACACGCAGGAGCCGCAGCCGGTGCAGTCCAGCACGGACACGGTCATGGCATAAGCGTAGATCTCACACCCCTTGCCCCGCATATCGTGCATCTTGGTCCCTCTGGGGGCCTCCACCACCTCGCTGGCATCCATGACCACCGGACGGATACAGGCATGGGGACAGACGTAGGCGCAGAGGTTGCACTGGATGCAGGCCTCTTCATCCCAGAGGGGAACGTTGACGGCAATGCCCCGCTTTTCAAAGGCCGCAGTGCCCTGGGGGATGGTGCCGTCCGCACCAGACATGAGCTTGGACACCGGGATGGCATCTCCCCGCATGGCGTTGGCGGGGATCATAACGTTGCGGACATAGTCTGCCACGTCGGTCCGGTGGGTCTTGACCTGGACAGGTTCCGATGCCTCCTGGGCATCCGCCCACTTCCGGGGGATCGGGATCTCCCGAACACTCTCCACACCGGCATCCACGGCACTGTAGTTCATCATGATAACATCCATGCCCTTGTGGCCGTAGCTTTTGACGATGGCATCTTTCATGTGCTGGACAGCCTCATCCACGGGGATAACATTGGCCAGCTTGAAGAAGGCAGCCTGGAGAATGGTGTTGGATCGGCTGCCCATCCCCAGCTCGATGGCCTTGTGGGTGGCGTCGCAGGTGAACATCCGGATATTGTTCCGGGCCAGGTACCGCTTGGCGGCAGCAGGCAGACGCTCCTCCAGCTGGGCCAGGTCCCAGGAGCAGTTCAGCAGGAAGGTGCCGCCGGGCTTGATGTCCTGAACGATGTCAAACTTCTCCATATAGGAGGCCAGATGACAGGCCACGAAATCCGCTTTGGTGACGTAATAGGAGGCTTTGATCTGGTTTTTTCCAAAACGAAGGTGGCTGATGGTCACGCCGCCGGACTTTTTGGAGTCGTACTGGAAGTAGGCCTGGACCTGCATCTGTGTGTTGTCGCCGATGATCTTGATGGAGTTCTTGTTGGCACCCACGGTGCCGTCGCCTCCCAGACCCCAGAACTTGCAGGAGATGGTGTCTGCGTTGGACACATCCGGTTCTTCCAGGATGGGAAGGGAGCGATGGGTCACATCGTCCACGATGTTGATGGTGAAGCTGCGGACCGGGTCCTCACGCTGACCGTTCCGGAAGGCCGCCAGGATACCGCCGGGGGTGGTGTCCTTGGACCCTAACCCGTAGCGGCCGCCCACCACCTTGACACCAGTCAGAGGGGAAGCGGCCAGAGCGGTGACCACATCCTGATACAGGGGTTCCCCGATGGAAGAGGGCTCTTTGCAGCGGTCCATGACCACGATATTTTGGACCGTGGCAGGCAGAGCAGCCAGAAAGCGGTCGGTGACAAAGGGACGATACAGACGGACCTTGACCAGGCCCACCTTCTCCCCCTGTGCGTTCAGGTAGTCCACCACTTCTTCGGCGGCATCGCACATGGAACCCATGGCCACCATAACGGTCTCTGCATCCGGCGGGCCATAGAAATTGAACAGCTGATAGTTGGTGCCCAGACGGCGGTTGATCTGGTCCAGATAGTCCTCCACCACAGCAGGCAGGGCATCGTAGTACTGGTTTCGGGTCTCGCTGGTCTGGAAGAAGATATCCGGGTTCTGGGCAGACCCCCGGAGGACGGGATGCTCCGGGTTCAGCGCCCGGGCACGGAAGGCCGCCAGGGCGTCCATGTCCACCATTTCCTTCAG
>JAFVUT010000171.1 GCA_017502545.1 Ruminiclostridium sp. | reverse complement strand
CTTGAGTTCGATCAACGATGTACCAAAACAAAAAGAGTACCATCTTCCGATGATACTCTTTGGTCCGAGTGTTGAGATTCGAACTCAAGGCCTCTTGAACCCCATTCAAGCGCGATACCAAACTTCGCCACACCCGGATATTCACTTCGCTGTCGTCAGCTTTGATATAATACCACAGGTTTCTCCGTTTGGCAAGAACTTTTTTCAAAAAAGATGAAAAACTTTCTCGATCTGCTATGGTGATAATGTTACGGTCAATTCCCATCGTTCTGGTAGAATACAATCAAAGAAAACCACCGAGACAAGAAAGGAGCGCAATATGGGAATTTTAGAGAATATCGGCTTAGTCAGCATCAATGCAGGTGTGGAAGAGTTTCGTGCCACCCCGGGGGCTGTCCTCCTGGATGTGCGCACCCCCCTCCAGCACCAGCGCAAGCGGGTCCCGGAGAGCCTGAACCTCCCCATGGACGAGCTGGACCGCATCCATGAGCTGGTCCCTGACAAAAATGTTCCCCTTTTCGTCTACGCCCACGGCCCCGAGACCGGAGCCAAGGCTGCCCGCCAGCTGAAGGCCATGGGCTACACCAAGGCCAGAAACATCGGCGGCATCAAGAACTGCTGCGGCAACAAGGGCTATCAGGGTGTCACCGAGGGGGACGGCTGGGATGCCTGCCCCCTGGTGGAGACATGAGAAAACCCCGTCAGACCTGAGGTCTGACGGGGTTCGTTTACGAAAAGAGGATCACTCGCCCAGGGGCAGGACGGTCTTGCCGTACTCAGCATTCAGGATCTGGCCCATGGATGCGTAGATGGCGGACAGGCCGCAGAAGATACCTTCCACACCGGCAATGGTGGTGATCATGTGGTTGCCGGTGAAGTCGCCGGCAGCCAGCAGGAAGAACAGGATGGTCAGGGAGCCGAAGACCACCTGGGTTGCCTTGTTGTGCTTCAGGGTGCCGATGAACATGAACAGGGTGAACACGCCCCACAGCAGCAGGTACCAGCCCATAGCCACGTGGTCAGCGGATTCGATGCCCTCAAAGGGGTTGGTCCAGATGATGACCAGGGACCACCAGAAGAGGCCGTAAGCGGTGAATGCGGTGCCGCCGAAGGTGTTGCCCTGGCAGAGCTCCCGGATACCGGCGATGATCTGAGCCAGGCCGCCCAGGGCGATACCCATAGCGACGATCATGATGGACAGGGGGATCAGGCCGGCGTTGTGCAGGTTCAGCAGGACGGTGGTCATGCCGAAGCCCAGCAGGCCCAGAGGGCCGGGATTGGCCATAGCGGTTGCGTTGTGAGACATCTCTTTCTTTCCTCCAAATATGTGATGGGCCGTGGGGCATTGATGTCCACGGTCCTTTTTCCGCCAAAGGGCGAACGGATTTATTATAGGGAAAACTGCTTGCCTTTGCAAGCATTTCTTTATCAAAATATGTCATTTTTCGTCTTTCCTTTGCCTGCTTGGGGGAGTATAATGGGCCTTGCCATTTCATCCCATATTACGGCGAGGTGATTCCGTGAAAAAAGCATATCTCATGGCGGCGGTCACTGTCTTCTTCTGGGGCACGTCCGCTCCGGTGTGCAAGGTCCTCCTCAATGACCTGACCAATATGGAGGTCCTGTTCTTTGCCTCGGTCTTTGCCTCTCTGTCCCTGCTGGCCATCATCCTGAAAAAGGGTCAGGCCAAGGAGCTGACGGCCTATACCCCCAAGGAATTTGGTTATCTGTGCCTGCTGGGCTTCACCGGCTACTTCCTGTACTCGGCCTTCTACTACCAGGGGGTCCACTTCCTGGATGCTCAGATCGCCTGCATCGTCAACTATCTCTGGCCCATCCTCACGGTGTGCTTCGCCTGCATCATCTTAAAGGAGAAGTTCTCCGGGGCCAAGTTTACCGCCCTCCTCCTGTCCTTTGCCGGTGTCATCGTGGTGATGCTCCACCCGGGCCAGACCTTTGAAGGGGGGCAGCTGAAGGGCTATCTCTACTGCATCGCGGCTGCCGCCCTCTACGGTCTCTTCTGTAACCTGAACAAGAAGCAGGGAGGCAACCAGCTTATCCATATGTTTTACTACCACACCCTCAGCGCGGTGTGCTCCCTGGTCTGCACCCTGTGGGGCGGGGGGATCCCCAAGGTCACCGGGGGACAGGTCCTGGGCTTTCTGTGGCTGGGTGTCTTCATCAACGCCATCGGCTATCTCCTGTGGGCCCTGGCTCTCCAGGACAGCAGCGCCGCAGCCATCTCCAACTTTGCCTACGGCACCCCGGCCATTGCCATGATCCTCTCCTGCATCTTCCTGGGGGAGCCCATGTACTTCACCTCGGTCATCGGCCTGGCCCTGATCCTCATCGGTTTTTTCCTGCAGATGTACCTGACCAAACGAAATCCGTAAAACAAAATGCACAGCCATGGGGCTGTGCATTTTTTCTTATTCGGATCCCTCCGGGAACATATGCCGCAAGAACTGCTCCAGAGCGGGGTTCTGGTCCTCCTTCCGCCAGACGGCGATGATCTCCTCCACCTCGCCCTCACCCTCCAGGGGAACGAAAACCAGGTTGTCCCCCTCCTGCCGCTTGTTGGCGCAGTAGGCAGGGAGGATGGAGATCCCCATCTCGGCTTCCACCATCATGGTGACGCTCTCCATGTCGCTGGATCGGAGGATGATGTCCGGCTGGTACCCCGCTGCCTGATAGAGCCGGATGTAGTGGGCATCCCCCAGGGAGTCCCCG
>JAFVUT010000170.1 GCA_017502545.1 Ruminiclostridium sp. | reverse complement strand
TGGGCTGGTCATCGTTCTTATACTTCTCATTCTTGATGTTCAGAGCACCCTCCCAGGTGTAGAGCTTGCCGTGACGGGCGTTTCTGGCAGGCAGGACGCAGTCGAACATATCCACACCACGGGCAACAGCCTCAATGATGTTGGTGGGGGTACCCACGCCCATGAGGTAACGGGGCTTATCCGTGGGCATATGGGGCTCCACCGCCTCAATGATCTCATACATGACCTCGGCAGGCTCACCCACGGCCAGACCGCCGATGGCGTAGCCGTCGCAGTCGATCTTGGCAGTCTCCTTCATGTGCCAGACGCGGAGGTCCGGGAAGGTACCGCCCTGGTTGATGCCGAAAAGTATCTGGTTGGGATTCACCGCATCGGGAGCCTGGTTCAGCTTGTCGTGCTCCGCCTTGCACCGCTCTAGCCAGCGCAGAGTGCGCTCACAGGACTTTTTTACATAGTCATAGGGCGAGGGATTCTCCACGCATTCGTCAAAGGCCATGGCAATGTCAGAACCCAGGTTGGCCTGGATCTGCATGCTCTCCTCGGGACCCATGAAGATCTTGCGGCCGTCAATGTGGGAGGCAAAAGTGACGCCCTCCTCCTTGATCTTACGCAGACCGGACAGAGAAAACACCTGGAAGCCGCCGCTGTCGGTGAGGATGGGGCCATCCCACTTCATGAACTTGTGGAGGCCGCCCATCTCCTTCACCAGCTTGTCGCCAGGACGGAGGTGGAGGTGGTAGGTGTTGGACAGCTCGATCTGGCAGCCCAAATCCACCAGGTCATGGGCAGAAACGGCACCCTTGATGGCCCCCTGGGTGCCCACGTTCATAAAAACAGGGGTCTGTGCGGTGCCGTGAGGGGTGGTCAGCTCACCCCGACGGGCAGTGCCTTCGGTTTTCAGTAATTGAAACATAGGTCGCCTCCTTAGTCGTGGATAAACATGGCATCGCCAAAGGAGAAGAAGCGATACTCCTCCTTCACGGCCTCTTCGTAGGCAGCCAGGATGTGATCCCGTCCGGCCAGAGCAGAAATCAGCATGATAAGGGTGGACTCCGGCAGGTGGAAGTTGGTCACCAGGCAGTCCAGGACCTTGAACCGGTAGCCGGGATAGATGAAGATGTTGGTCCAGCCTGCGGTCTCCTTCAGGGTGCCGTCTTCGGCCGCCCAGCTCTCAATGGTCCGGCAGGAGGTGGTGCCCACGCAGATGACCCTTCCCCCTTCCCTCTTGGTCCGGTTGATGGTCTCTGCGGTCTCGGCAGAGATCATGCAGTACTCACTGTGCATCTCGTGGTTGTTCACGTCCTCCACCTTCACGGGTCGGAAGGTACCCAGCCCCACATGAAGGGTCACGTAGCAGACCCTGACACCCATGGCCTTGATCTCCTCCAGGAGTTCCTGGGTGAAGTGAAGACCGGCAGTGGGGGCCGCCGCAGAGCCCACTTCTTTGGAGTACACGGTCTGGTAGCGTTCGGAATCCTGGAGTTCGGCCTTGATGTAGGGGGGCAGGGGCATCTTGCCCAACTGCTCCAGGATCTCCAGGAAAATGCCCTCATACTCAAAGCGGACCAGGCGGTTGCCGCCCTCCAGCACTTCGGTGACTTCGGCGGTGAGCTTGCCGTCACCAAAGGACAGGCGGGTACCGGGACGGAGCTTCTTGCCGGGGCGGACCAGGCACTCCCAAACTTTATCCCCACGGTCAATGAGGAGCATGACCTCGCAGGCGCCGCCGCCGGGTTCCCGCTTGCCAATGAGTCGGGCGGGCAGGACCCGGGAGTTGTTCAGCACCAGGCAGTCACCGGGCCGGAGGTACTTGGGCAGTTCATAGAAATGGTGGTGTTCGGTCTGGCCGGTCTCCTTGTGGAGGGTCAGCAGTCGGGAGGCATCCCGCTGCTGGAGAGGGGTCTGGGCGATGAGCTCAGGTGGCAGATCGTAGTAAAAATCAGAGGTCTTAATGGGGATCAATCCTTATCGAAAAAATTTGTGGCACACCCAGTTCGGCGGGCATAAGATAAACAGAACCGTCAATTTTCAGGGTTGGACCGCTCTGTCTTGACATGGATAACTCTCTATGCTATCTTAAATAAATACAGCTTGAAACCAGTTCCTTTTGGGAGCTGAAATGGATAGATATCAAGTTATTATAATACAAAGCCCCAAGGCTTTTCAACTGCTGTTTTTCCGTAAGCGGCAGGATTTGCCCCTTTTGGGCGATATTGTACAATGTCAGGAGGTCCTTTTCATGAAAAAGTATGCTGTTGGTGTGGTTGGCGCAACCGGTATGGTGGGCCAGCGTTTCGTGACTCTGCTGGAGAACCATCCCTGGTTCCAGCTGACCGCAGTGGCTGCCAGTGCCCGTTCTGCCGGCAAGACCTATGAAGAAGCTGTTGGTCCCCGCTGGGCCATGGGCACTCCCATGCCTGAGGAAGCAAAGGCCCTGGTGGTCATGGATGCCGAGGCCGACAAGGAAAAGATGGCCGCTGCCGTGGACTTCATCTTCTGCGCTGTGGACATGAAGAAGGACGAGATCCGTGCCCTGGAAGAGGCCTATGCCAAGCTGGAGTGCCACGTGGTCTCCAACAACAGTGCTCACCGCTGGACCGAGGACGTCCCCATGGTCATCCCCGAGGTGAATCCCGAGCACATCAAGGTCATCGACGACCAGAGAAAGCGTCTGGGCACTGACCGTGGCTTCATCGCCGTCAAGTCCAACTGCTCCATCCAGTCCTACGCCCCTGCCCTGCATCCCCTGCGGGAGTTTGGCATCGAGAAGGTCCTGGTGTGCACCTACCAGGCCATTTCCGGCGCAGGCAAGACCTTTGAGACCTGGCCCGAGATGGTGGATAACCTGATCCCCTACATCGGCGGCGAGGAAGAGAAGTCCGAGAAGGAGCCTCTGAAGGTCTGGGGCACCGTGGAGAACGGCAAGATCGTCTCCGCTGTCTCCCCTTCCATCACCGCCCAGTGCCTGCGTGTGCCCGTCTCTGACGGCCACACCGCCGCAGTTTTCGTCTCCTTCGAGAAAAAGCCCACCGAGGAAGAGATCAAGACCATCTGGAAGAACTTCCAGGGCCGTGCCCAGGAGCTGGACCTCCCCAGTGCACCCAAGCAGTTCCTCCAGTACTTTGAGGAGCCCGACCGTCCCCAGGCCAAGCTGGACCGCGACCTGGAAGGGGGTATGGCCGTCACCCTGGGTCGTCTGCGTCCCGACACCCAGTATGACTACAAGTTCATTGGTCTGTCCCACAACACCCTCCGTGGTGCTGCCGGCGGCGCTGTCCTGCTGGCTGAGCTGCTGTGCGCCGAGGGTTACATCCTCCCCCGCTAACACTTAAGTAAGATACGCGGCCCCGGGCCGATTTCTGATTCCTGTCAGAAGTCTGCCTGGGGCCGCTTTTTGTTTTTGGAAAGGAGTATCTATGAAAACACCTGTATTCACCGGCACCTGCACCGCCCTGATTACCCCCTTCCGCTCCACCGGAGCCATTGACTACACGGCTTTTGCCCGCCAGATCGACCGTCAAATCGAGGCCGGGATCGATGCCCTGTGCGTCTGCGGCACCACCGGGGAGAGTTCGGCTCTCACCGTCCAGGAACACATCCACCTGGTGGATTTCTGCGTGTCCCATGTAGCAGGCCGCTGCCCGGTCATCGCCGGGTCCGGCAGCAACGACACAGCGGCGGCTCTGTACCTCTGTCAGCACGCCCAGGAGTCCGGGGCGGATGCCCTCCTGCTGGTCACCCCCTATTACAACAAGACCACCCAGACCGGCCTGGCCAAACACTATGAGTACCTGGCAGACCGTGTGGATCTGCCCATCATCCTCTACAATGTCCCTTCCCGCACCGGCCTTTCCTTCACGGCGGAGACTTACCGCATCCTGAGTCGGCACCCCAACATCAATGGCATCAAGGAGGCCTCCGGGGATTTCTCCCTCCTGGCCGACACCCTGGCCCTGTGCGGGGATGACCTGAACATCTGGTCGGGCAACGATGATCACACCGTTCCCATGATGGCCATGGGAGCCAAGGGGCTGATTTCCGTGGTTTCCAACCTGGCCCCCGAGCCCATGGCAGAGATGACCCGCCGCGCCCTTCGGAGAGACTGGAAGAAAGCACAGGAGCTTCAAGTGGCCTACACCCCTCTCACCCGTGCCCTGTTCTCTCAGGTCAACCCTGTGCCCATCAAAGCCGCCATGCAGCTGGCAGGACTGGACAGCGGAGCCCTGCGGAAGCCCCTGTGGGAGATGGACGCAGGGCCCCTGGAACATCTGAAAAGCACCATGAGAGAGGCCGGGCTTCTTGCCTGAGCAGCAAAATGGGCACCCTGGAAACAGGGTGCCCTAAATTATCATTCTTCTGCTGGGGCGTCATAGGCCAGAGACATTTTTTTCCGGAGGCTAAAGAGGACCACACAGATCCAGGCCACCACAACAAGGTGAACAATGGCCAGACCGAAATACAGATAGCCGACTTCCTCCCAGGGCAGAGGAATGGCTGCCACGGTGGTCAGGATGGCCTGGACGGTGCGCAGCTGTAAGATCTTTTTCTCTTCAGGATACCCATATTTTCGGGCGACCTCTGCCAGGTTGGTCAGCAGCTGGAAGTTGAAGTACAGGACCAATACGGACACGATGACCGTAAACAGATACCACTGGATGGGATGGCCCACGACCTTAAAGAGCCACTGAAAGCCATAGAGAACCCCCAGAAGGATACCCAAAGGATCCAGCAGCTTGGCCGAATGGACAACCTCGGACAGCGGCTCCAAGGCTCTCACCACCATGACGAAGAGGACCCAGTCGGGCAGAATATCAATAGTACCAAGGTTGATGGCCAGATAGAAGAACACATAGCCCCAGGCAATGCTGCCCATGGCGTGGATCAGGTACTTTTTATCCATTGGGAGGCACCTCCTTCAGGATGATGGTTTCTGCCAGTTCATCATTCAGCCAGATTTGTGCAGCATAGCCGAGGGGAAACACGATTTCTTCTGGTGTGGTACTTCCTCCGCCGCCATTCAAACAGATACCGTGCCAGTCTTCACCTCGCCAATTGGTCCAAGCTGCTTTTCCACCGCCACTGGACTCTGTCCATTCCTTGGTATCAGGAAGTTCTTCAAATACCGGAACCGTCCCATCTTCATTCACTTTCTGCACCTGCATGCCAGCCTGAAAAAGACTTTGACGCTGGTTTTCCGTGCCCGAATAGGTAAAGCGAATCAATTCATTCTCCATGTACATCCCGAACTCTGCATCAGGACAGGGATACTGCGTGGAAAAGCTGATTGCATCCTCCCAGTAACCATCAGGGACTTCTAGGCTGCAGTCGGTCCAGAGCCTGCAAAAAACGGAGCCGGTGTTCCCCTCCCCATAGTAGATATGCAGAGCAGGAAACAATTCGTATAAGAAGGTATGAACATCCAAACCGTTCAGCAGGTAAAGCGAAGGACTTCCAGTCTCCTCCAGTACCCAACCGGTCTCCTGCCAGACCCGCACCGGATAGGTTGCCACGGCACAAATCTCATCAGCTGTCGGAGCACAGCAGAGAAGATCGCCGTCCAATGTCTGTACATTGTCAAAGAAGAAGGTCAGAAGGGCGGTATAACTGCCGTCCTCCTGGAGGACCAGGTTGTACAGTTCATAGGAAGACTGGGAGAGCCAGATGTCTGCTTTCTTCCCCGTCGATTTCACTTCACGGTCCTTTACTTCGTAAACGGTCAAGCCCACACCGGTCTCGATCTCATTTTTCCAGTGCCGGATCCCGTTCTCCATCCCGATATAAGCGTTGGCTCCTTTTAATATTTCCTGTTTTTTCGCTTCAGGGGATGCCAGAGCCAGCCACTGCTGGTCACAGCGCTGCAACCCCTTGGCATAGGTATCAAACGCCCCGGCTGGGGTAGCGCAGCGGTTCAGATTCAGCTCCGCAAGGGCAGCTGCGTTGTTCCAAGGCCCGCCATCTACATTGGCTCGATAGGTCAGTTCCGGCTGGATAGTGGGAAACATGCAGCCGCACATCAGCATGACCGTCACACAGACAGAGGCCAATGCCATACCCTTGGGGTATTTCTTGAACCGCACAATGGCCTCGATGCGCCGGGTGATGTTCTTGCCTCCGTTGGAGATAGAGGTGGTCCCCGGCGCTCTGGGATATCTGTCATTGGACATAGCCAGAAGGGACAGGCCATAGTTCCGGCGTGCCTCTCCTTCCAGCCGTTCCAACACCCGCTGGTCACAGAGGGATTCCATGTCGTTGCCGATCTGATTCACAAAGTAGTGCACCAAAGGGTTGCACCAGTGGAGGGCACGGCAGATGCTCCAGAATACATTCTGCAGGGCATCGTGGTACTTTACATGGAGGAGCTCATGGAGGATGACATGGTCATCCAACGGTGCATCCGCCGGAACAGCCAGCACAGGGTGGATGATCCCACAGACCATGGGAGAGGTCAGCCCCGGGATGATGACGGCCTTGCAGGGGTTCAGATCGTACCGTTCTGCCACTGCACTGATCTGCTGGGTCAGTTCTGCCGAAGGGGCCTCTCCCCTTTTGAGCAGCCGACCCAAGCGGAAATAGGAAAAGAGATACCCAGCCAGAAATACTGCCACGCCCATCAGGTAAAGGCGGTACAGCCAGACAAACAGCACCTCCGGAAGTGCGTGATCTGCCAGGATGCGGGCGGTCTCCACCCACAGAGGAAGGGGCAAAAGCACATACTTCCAGGTCATCTGCACGGGGATCAGGATGCGCAGGGCCAGGACGGACCAAACCCCATACTGCCACCGTGGGGTGAGCTTATCCCGGAAGATTGCCTTGACTACCAGGAGCAGACCACCCACCAGGGACACATAGAGGGTTTGCAAAAGAAATCCCCAGATCCCGGTCATGGCTCACACCTCCATCTCGTCCAGCAGCTTCCGGAGTCGATCCCGCTCCTGGGCGGTGATGTGGGACTCCTTCAAAAAGGCCGCAATGAGATCCCCGGCGGCACCGCCATAGACCTTGTCCAGAAGCTGGCTCCGCTCCTGACGGGCGCAGGCTTCCCGGGTGACACCAGCGGCATACCGATGGGGATCTTTCTCCCGGCGGATGTCCACCAGCCCCTTTTCCTCCATGCGGGTGAGGTAGGTGTGGACGGTGTTCCTCCGCCAGTTGCGGGTGGGCTCCAGGGCGGAGACCACCTCCCCCAGGGAGAAGTCCTCCCCTGCCCACAGGACCTGCATGACGGCCCACTCAGCATCGGTCAGTTTAACCATGATCACACCTCCTACAGTTGTAGTATCCTTGTTGAGGTCATTATACTACAACTGTAGAACGTAGTCAACCATTTCCTATAAAATGGGTGACAATCCTGCCGATATTTGCTATACTGAGGAAAAACAATGGCAAGGAAGGTGCTATCGCCATGTATGAACTGATTCAAGTGGGCCAGAGAACCTATTACATCAATGTTCCGGTGAAGATCGGCCTCTATCTGGAGGATGACCACCAGGTCTGGCTCATCGACAGCGGCGGTGACAAGGATTCCGGCCGAAAGATCCGGCAGATCCTGGACAAGCAGGGCTGGAAGCTGAAGGCCATCCTGAACACCCACTCCAACGCCGACCACATCGGCGGCAACCAATATCTCCAGAAGCAGACCGGGTGCAAGATCTATGCTCCCGGCATCGACTGCGCCTTCACCTGTCATCCCCTGCTGGAGCCTTCCTACCTCTTTGGCGGCTTCCCGCCCAAGGACCTGCGGCATAAGTTCCTCATGGCCCAGGAGAGCGATGCAGAGTACCTGACCCAGGAGGTCCTGCCTGAGGGGATGCAGATCCTTCCCCTCCCCGGCCATTTCTTTGACATGGTGGGCTTTACCACCCCCGACGGGGTCACCTTCCTGGCTGACTGCCTGTCCAGCAAGGAAACCCTGGAAAAGTATCAGATCGGGGTCATCTATGATGTAGAGGCTTATTTAGACACTTTGGAGAAGGTCAAAGGACTCCAGGCTGACCTCTTCATCCCCTCCCATGCCGAGGCAACCAAAGACATCGTCCCTCTGGCCCAGTACAACATCGACAAGGTCCATCAGGTGGCCGACCGTATCCTGACGTTCTGCCGGGAGCCCATCTGCTTCGATGCCCTCCTCCAAAAGCTCTTTGAGGCCTATGACCTGAAGATGGACTTCTCCCAGAATGTCCTGGTGGGCAGCACGGTAAAATCCTATCTGGCCTGGCTTAAGAACGAAGGCAAGATGGACGTGGACTTCTCCACCCGGATGGCCCTTTGGAAAACCGTTGAATAACAAGAAAAACCACGCGGGACGTTATATCGTCTCGCGTGGTTTACTATGCAGAGGGATCAGCCGATGACGAACCCGGCACCCAGGTACAGGAGAGTACTGAGGAGCACAGGGACCAACAGCATCGGGATACAGGTTTTTGCGTATTGGACGTTTTCGATCTGGGTGGCAGAGCAGGTCAGGGTGGCCTCAGAGCCAAAGAAGCAGATGTGAGAGGCGGCGGCAGTAGCCGAGATGATAGCACCTGCCGTCAGCAGGATATTGC
>JAFVUT010000169.1 GCA_017502545.1 Ruminiclostridium sp. | reverse complement strand
CTTGACGATCTCGGGGCCGCCCTCGCCCACGCCCATGGTGCCCAGAGGGCCGTAGCGGGTGTGGCTGTCGGAGCCCAGGATCATCCGGCCGCAGCCGGACATCATTTCCCGGGCGTACTGGTGGATGACTGCCTGGTTGGCGGGGACGAAGTTGCCGCCGTACTTTATGGCGGCGGAGAGGCCGAAGACGTGGTCATCCTCGTTGATGGTGCCGCCCACGGCGCAGAGGCTGTTGTGGCAGTTGGTCATCACATAGGGGACGGGGAACTGGGTGAGGCCCGAGGCCTTGGCGGTTTGGATGATGCCCACGTAGGTGATGTCGTGGGAGATGAGACTGTCAAACTTCAGGTGGAGCTGACCGGCCTCCTCCCGCAGGTTGTGACGGCGGAAGATCTGATAGGCGATGGTCTTCTCCCGGTCTGCAGGAGAGGCGATGGAGGCAGGGACGGGGGTGCCATTCTGCCAGAAAATGCCGGTATCGTGTAATTGGATCATACTATAGTCACCCTTTCTTGGGAGAATGTTGCAAAGAAGCACAAAAGACCTAGCAGTGTGCTACGTTAAAGTATAACACAAACCTGCCAATAAGCAATGAAAAAAGAAAGAATTTTACAATTTCTTGCGGGGCGAACAAAAATGAATCAAATGATGCACGGATATGGTGGAGATTTTCCAAAAGATTCCCGGCGGTGGAAATTTTTCTTGCAAACCTGGCGAAGGAGATGTATAATAAACTTGCATGTGACGAAACGGGCGGGTGCGAAGACCTGCCTGTTGTCCGTTTTTACAAAACTTACGAAAGGGGAACCAGATTATGATGATGACCCACGATATCCAGGACGAAAAGATTCTTGAACAGTATACAGGTTCCCTCCGCGAACATATTGAAAACGAGTATCGCATCGAGGAGGCCTACCTCCGCAGCGATCTGAAGCGGGGCCTGCGCAACGCCGACGGCACCGGTGTGCCTGTGGGCGTCACCAAGGTGGGCTCCGTTATGGGCTATATGATCGAGGACGGCATCCGGGTGCCTGTCCCCGGCCAGCTCTACTACCGGGGCATCGAGCTCAACGAGATCGTGGAGGCCCACCGGGAGGCCAATACCTTTGGCTTTGAAGAGGTGGCCTTCCTGCTGCTCATGGGCCACCTGCCCTCCGCCTCCGAGATGGCCCGCTTTACCGAGATCATGAACCAGGCCAAGCGTCTGCCCAAGGGCTTTACCGAGGACATGATCATGAAGAGTCCCTCCAAGGACATCATGAACAAGCTCTCCCGCAGCGTCCTCTCCCTGTACTCCTATGACGACAATCCCGACGACCTGTCTGTGGAGAACCTCCTCCTCCAGTCGGTGAAGCTCATCGGTGCCTTCCCCTCCATCGTGGCCAACGCCTACGCCGTCAAGCGCCACTACTTCGAGGGCCGGTCCTTACATATCCACTACCCCAAGGAGAACCTCTCCACCGCCGAGAACTTCCTGCGGATGGTCCGCAGCAACAAGAACTACACCGAGGAGGAGGCCCATCTGCTGGACATCATGCTGATGATCCACGCCGAGCACGGCGGCGGCAACAACTCCACCTTCGTCTGCCGTGCCCTGTCCTCCAGCGGCACCGACACCTACGCCGCCATCGCCGGGGCCGTGGGCTCCCTGAAGGGTCCCCTCCACGGCGGCGCCAACGCCAAGGTCATGGAGATGTTCAACTACGTCAAGGCCAACGTGGACCCCAAGGACGACGGCTCCATCAAGGATTATCTGCAAAAGCTCCTGAACGGGGAGGCCGGTGACAGATCCGGCAAGCTCTACGGCCTGGGCCACGCGGTCTACACCATCTCCGACCCCCGTGCCGTCCTCATCAAGAAGTATGCCCAGAACATGGCCGAGCAGAAGGGCTACGGGGAGGATTTCCGCCTGCTCCAGAAGATCGAGGAGCTGGGTCTTCCCATGATCATGGAGCACCGCGGCGACGGCATGCCCATGTGCGCCAACGTGGATATGTACTCCGGCATGGTCTATGCCATGCTGGGGATCCCCAGTGACGTCTTTACCCCCATCTTCGCCTCCGCCCGTATCGCCGGCTGGTGCGCCAACCGGATCGAGGAGGTCCTCACCGGCAAGCGCATCATGCGTCCTGCCTACCGGGCCGTGGCCAAGAAGGTCCATTACCAGCCCATCGCCCAGCGTTCGGCGGATGTGTTCAAAATGAGATAAGAAGAATCTACCTGCCAGGTGCGGACGAAAGTCCGCACCTTTTTTGTCGTGGCGGGAGCAAGCCCCGCCCTACAGGCGTGGTACTCTGCCTGTAGGGGACGATGCCCACATCGTCCCGCTCCCTGGAAGGTCATATCTGCGTTGGAATTCACGCACCTACATCCCCGCCCGGTCGGTGTTCGCTCTCTGTTGCGAAATGTACTGCCGTGCAGCCAAGGCCCCCTCCGGGAGGGGGCTGTCAGCGGAGCTGACTGGGGGAGAATGCGTGACCTAAAAGGTTCAAACTCCCTCCGTCACGGCTTCGCCGTGCCACCTCCCTCGGAGAGGGAGGCTTTAAGGGATGAAAAAATTTCAAAAAAGATGTCACAAAATGACCCTCTGGAACGTTATATATACAGAGGGTCATTTTCTTTTCTCAAAATATAATAAATTCTTAAGAATTATTTCATAATATCTTTATTGTACACATAGACCTGATAGGTTACAATAAATCTATACAATGGAGACATTTTGATTTGAAAAGACTGTCAAAAGTTGGGAAAGGGGGCTTTTCCATGCAAGAACTCCAAATCGTGGTGGCAGGACTCTTTCTGGTCCCTGTCTTTGCCCTGCTGGGCACCTGGAAAAAGCCTCTGGGGGAGGCCCGCCGGAGGATCCTGTTCACCGAGGCCATGGGCCTGCTCCTCTACATCCTGCTCTATGCCCAGGTGGATATGTTCGGCTGGCAGCTCCGGTACTGGGGGAGCCTGAGCCTCCTGGAGCTGCTGTCCTACTGGCTGTCCGACCAAGGACAGGCCCTCCGGTGGGTGATCCCTGCCCTCTGTGAGACCGGTCTGGTGCTCCTCCTGAACCGGTGGGTCCGGACCCGGCGGCAGCGGGCCAGACTGGCCCGGTTCCACGCCATCGTAGGGTCTGATGGGGAACACAGATGAGAGGACAGACTTTGCGGGGTCTTGCCCTCATGGGGGGAGCCTCTCTGGCCATCCTTTTTGCCGCCTGGCTGGCCCTGCCCGTGCCGGTGGTGAAGGACAGCCTCCAGACCGAGCTTCTCTCCATCCATGTCTGCCGGGAGGGGGGCTATCAGTCCTGGTACCCGGAGGACATGGTCCAGCGGCAGACCGCCCGGGCCATCACCGACCACCTGGCCCAATGCCGGGAGCGGAACACCCTCCGCAGAGCCGGGACCGTCCTGGCCGAGGCCCCGGCCATCCAGCTCTACTTCCGCACCGAGGACACCTATCGGGTGGTCTGCCTGGGCAGCCGCGGAGACCCGGGAAAGGTCACCGGCTGGACGGCCCACCAGGACCGGGAGGGTCTGGCCGCCCGTGTCCAGGACCCGGCTGACCTGGAGGATTACATATTGGAACAGATCGGGGGAGCACTCTCCCCGGATGTTTAGAAAGAAAGGGGGATCCTCTTGAGAAAAATCGTGATGATGATCCTGGCAGGACTGCTGGCTCTGACCCTTTCCGCCTGCGCCCGGCCCGGCCCTGAGGCCGGGGGAGAGGTCCCCTTTGATGCCCTCTACGACCCGGAGAGCGGATCGGTCATCTCCCTGGGGATGACCCAGTCCCAGGCGGAGGAGCTCCTGGGGGAGGGGACCTATCAGAAGCCGGTCACCTACCTGCCCGGCCAGATGGCATTCACTCCCACCAAGGGAATGACCGGCTTCGGTCAGACCGGGGCCGGGGAGCTGACCTTCGTGGTCACCGATGAGGGGACGGCCACCTACACCTACGGTCAGGGAGCGGGCAAACTGGTCCTGACCTACCGGGAGGGGAAGGTAACGGATATCTGCCCCCACAGCCTCTACGGCACCCGGGTGACCCAGCCCTTCCGGTGGCAGACCGCCGGGGGCCTCACCTATGGCAGCGCCCTGGCCGACCTGGAGGCCTGCTGGCCTGAGGGGACCCTGTGGGAGAGCGACCTCACCATGGACGGCAAGCCCCTCTCCCTCTACATGGCCCTGGAGGAAGACACCGCCCTGTGCTTCAGCCTCACCGAGGAGGACGGGGTAGTGAGTGTCAGCCTTTCCGATGACGGAGAGGAATTGGAGCAGTATATGGAACAATCCTGATGAAAAGTCTTCGGCAGTGCCGAGGGCTTTTTTGCTGGACAGGCAAGCTGCCTGCCCTTTCTTCATACACTCCACCAGATACGGGAGGGATGGACATGGAGAAACGACGGAAGGAAGGGGTCCGGGAGCGGGCTGCCCGGGCCTTTGATCTGCCGGGGGAGAGCGCCGGACTGCCCCGGCTGGAGCTCACCGGCGACCGGGAGGTCTTTCTGGAAAACTACCGGGACATCCTCTCTTACAGCCGGGAGGAGCTCACCGTGGACGGGGGCAAATGGATGGTCCGCATCACCGGCCGGGACCTGGAGATCAAGGCCATGGCCCTGGGTCAGCTGCGGATCGTGGGCTGGGTGGCCGGTCTGGAGATCCTGTAAGGAGGTCGCTGTGAAGAGGTTTTTTGGATGGCTGACGGGGACATTGTCCGCAAATATTGCCGGGGCAGAACCGGAGAAATTCTTAAACATCTGCGCCCGGGCAGGGTTTCGTCTGGATCGGATGGCCTGGGTGGACCCTTTCACCCTGGCGGTCCGGGTCCCGGCCTGGCGGGGGAGGGAGCTCCGCGCCCTGGCGGACCGGGCCCAGTGCCGGGTGGAGGGGGAGGTTTTCCGGGGGCTGCCCTTTTTTCTGGGGCGGTTCCGGCGGCGGTATGCCCTCCTGGCAGGACTGGTCCTCACCCTGCTCTTCTGCCTGGTGGGGTCCCATGTCATCCTCACGGTGGATGTGACCGGGAACGAGACCCTCACCGACCGGGAGATCATCAGCCAGCTCCGGCTCTGCGGGGTCTCCCAGGGGACCTGGGGGCCGGGGGTGAAGATCCGGGAGGTGGAGAACCGGATGATGCTGGCCATGAATGAGCTGACCTACTTCTCCCTGAACCTCTTCGGCACCCGGGCGGAGGTCATCGTCCGGGAGGCAGAGCCCGGACCGGAGCTTCTGGACGAGGAGACCCCCGCCCATGTGATCGCGGCGGCTGACGGCATCGTCACCCACATAGAGCCCTGGAACGGGGATGCCATGTTCCGGGAGGGGGAGGCCGTTCTGAAAGGAGATGTCCTCATCTCGGGGGAGATGTTCCTGGACCTGCACCCCATGGTGTGGGAGGGGGATGCCGGGACCCGGCTGGTCCACGCCCAGGGGAAGGTCCTGGCCCGGACCCGGCGGACCATCACCGCCAGTCTGGACCTGCAGGCCCCCGGGAAGGTGTACACCGGGGAGGAGACCACCCGATATGCCCTTTCTGTTCTGGGCCGGCGGATGAATTTTTATCAAAACAGTGGAATTCCTTATGATAGATGTGATATAATAACCCGATTAGAGTCCTGGACACCCCTGGAGGGCAGGAGCCTTCCCATCCTGTGGGAGAAGACCACCTATCGGGCCTACACCCTCGCCCCCTGTTCCCTGGACCCGGCAAAGGCCGAGGCCATGCTGAAGGAAGAACTCATGGAGAGCCTTGTGGGGATCATGAAGGAGGGGCAGGTCCTCACCGCCGACTACGAGGTGAGCCGGGAGGGGAACGTGATCACGGTGACCCTCCGGGCCCAGTGCAGTGAGGAGATCGGCCGCACGGTGAAGATGGATACCGACCAAACGGTACTTCCCCCCAAAAGCCCCCTGACGGATATGGTCCGGGAAGAAGAGAAGAACACGAAGGAGCAGAGCCCATGATCGAACAGACAGTCAGCATTGAACGGATGGAGGAAGCCATCGACATTTTTGGTTCCTTTGATGAGAATATCCGGCTTCTGGAAAAGGAGCTGGGGATCCATGTGGTGGGACGGGATGACCAGCTGAAGATCAGCGGAGAGGCCGAGGCTGTCATGCACGGCACCAAGGTCATCGAGAACCTCATCGGCCTGTCCGGCCGGGGAGAGGCCATCACCGAGCAGACCGTCCGCTACCTCATCCAGCTGGTGAAGTCGGGCAACGAAGACAAGATCCAGACGCTGGCTGCCGATGTCATCTGCGTCACCGCCAAGGGTAAGCCCATCAAGGCCAAGACCGTGGGCCAGAAGAAGTACACCCGGGCCATCAGGGAAAATACCATCACCCTGGGCGTGGGCCCTGCCGGTACCGGCAAGACCTATCTGGCGGTGGCCGCCGCTGTGGCGGCCTTCCGGGCCAAGGAGGTCAACCGCATCATCCTCACCCGTCCCGCCGTGGAGGCCGGTGAGCACCTGGGCTTTTTGCCCGGCGACCTCCAGAGCAAGGTAGATCCCTATCTGCGCCCCCTGTACGACGCCCTCTTTGAGATGCTGGGGGCCGAGAGCTATGCCAAGTATGTGGAGCGGGGGAACATCGAGGTGGCCCCTCTGGCTTACATGAGAGGCCGTACCCTGGACGACTCCTTCATCATCCTGGACGAGGCCCAGAACACCTCCCGGGAACAGATGAAGATGTTCCTGACCCGTCTGGGCTTCGGCTCCAAGATCGTCATCACCGGCGACATCACCCAGATCGACCTGCCCGGCGACAAGGTCTCCGGCCTGAAAGAGGCCATGCGGGTCCTCCAGGACGTGGAGGGCATTGAGATCTGCCGCCTGAACGACAGTGACGTGGTCCGCCATGTGATCGTCCAGCGGATCATCAAGGCCTACGAGGAGGACGAGAAGAACCGGAGCAAGAACCAGCCGGGGAGTCATAAGAAGTCCTACGAGAATAAGAAATAAGGGCGGTGTGAGACGCTTGGCTCTCCCTCTGGGAGAGCTGTCACCGAAGGTGACTGAGAGGGCGAATCCCTGCCGATTTTACAATACCGCAACAGATCAGCCCTCTCCGTCACGGCTGCGCCGTGCCACCTCTCCCGGAGGGAGAGGCAAGGGGGCTGCAAACTACGGACAGAAAGCGAGAATTTATGAGACATGATATCTACATCGATTGGGAGTTTGACGGTCCCAATCCCTACAAGCCCCTGCTGACCCGGGTCATCACCGCCGCCCTGGAGGCGGAAAAGGTGGACATCGGCTGCATGGTGGACGTCCTCCTCACCGACAACGAGGGCATCCGGGAGATCAACAAAGAACACCGGAACATCGACAGCCCCACCGATGTGCTGTCCTTCCCCATGCTGGAGCTCACCCCCGGCGTTCCTCCCACGGGAGAGAACGAGGAGGACCTGGATCTGGAGACCGGCCTGTGCCCCCTGGGCGACATGGTCATCTCCGTGGACCGGGCCAAAGAGCAGGCTGAGGAGTTCGGCCACAGCATCCAGCGGGAGATGGCCTATCTGGCCGTCCACTCCGTCCTCCACCTGCTGGGCTATGACCACCTGGACGAAGGCCCCCAGAAGGCCCAAATGCGGGCCCGGGAGGAGGCCATCCTGGAGAGCCTGGGGGTCACCCGTGACGCCTGGAACGAGGACCTGGACAAGCCCCTGGAGCCCGCCTTCCTCCGGGAGGAGGAAGAGGAGGTCAGGCGCTGCGGCATCCTGACCATCTGCGGCCGCCCCAACGTGGGCAAGTCCACCCTGACCAACGCCCTGGTGGGGGAGAAGATCGCCATCGTCAGCAACAAGCCCCAGACCACCCGCAACCGCATCTGCGCCGTCCTCACCCGGGGGGACAGCCAGTTCGTCTTCATGGACACCCCCGGCCTCCACAAGGCGGCCAACCGTCTGGGTGACTACATGGTGGATGTGGTGAAGAAGAGCGTGGCCGACGTGGACGGCATCCTCCTGCTGGTGGAGCCCATCCCCAACGTGGGCGGCCCCGAGAAGGAGCTCATCGAGCAGATCAAGTGCATGAAGGTCCCCTCCGTCCTGGTCATCAACAAGATTGACACCGTGGAAAAGCCCCAGCTGCTGGCGGTCATCGACGCCTACAGCAAGGTCCACGAGTTTGCCGCCATCGTGCCCATCTCCGCCAAGCGGAAGGACGGCATCGAGGAGCTCATGGAACTGCTGTCCGGCTACCTGCCGGAAGGCCCCCAGCTCTTCCCCCGGGATGTGGTCACCGACCAGCCCGAAAAGCAGATCTGCGCCGAGATCGTCCGGGAGAAGATCCTCTACTCCCTGGAGAAGGAGATCCCCCACGGCACCGCCGTGGAGGTCACCAAGTTCTCCGAGCGGGACTCCGGCATCATCGACCTCCACGTGACCATCTATTGCGAGAAGGCCTCCCACAAGGGCATCATCATCGGCAAGCAGGGGGCCATGCTCAAGAAGATCTCCACCATGGCCCGTGAGGACGTGGAGCGGTTCATGGGCACCAAGGTGTACCTGGAGACCTGGGTGAAGGTGAAGGAGAACTGGCGAGACAACCTGAACCTGATCCGCAACTTCGGGTACGATAACAGGGACTAATTCCCACCCATAAACTTCCGCCCTTCCCACACCCTAATGGTGTAAGGAGGGGGCGAAATGAACGAACAACAACTGCGGGACCTGTTCTTCCGGACGGGCCTGCCCGAGGCCTA
This sequence comes from Ruminiclostridium sp., assembly GCA_017502545.1. GTDB lineage: Bacteria > Bacillota > Clostridia > Oscillospirales > Oscillospiraceae > Evtepia. Next base: position 79 of record JAFVUT010000169.1, on the reverse strand, counting down.
TGTCCTGGCCGGGGCAGTCCGCCGCCGGGCGCAGGCCCAGGAGAGAAGGGAAGACCATGCGGCTCACCACCCAGGGGAT
>JAFVUT010000168.1 GCA_017502545.1 Ruminiclostridium sp. | reverse complement strand
TCCACAGCATAGACCTTTGCCGCCCCGTTCTGGAGCATACAGTCAGTGAAGCCGCCGGTGGAGGCACCGGAGTCAATGGCGATGGCCCCCTCCAGGGAGGGCAAATCAAACTGGGCCATGGCCTTTTCCAGCTTCAGGCCGCCTCGGCTCACATACTTCAGGGTCTGGCCCCGGATCTCCAGGTTGGCATCCTCCGGCACGGAAACGCCGGGCTTGTCCATCCGTTTATCGTCCCAGAATACCTGACCGGCCATGATGATGGCCTGGGCCTTCTGGCGGCTCTCCGCCATGCCTCGTTCTGTCAGCAGAACATCCAGCCGTTTTTTACTTGCCATCGTTCATAACCTCCCGGGCTTTTTGATACATAGATCCCACATCCAGACCGCAGAGGGCCCGGAGTTGGGAAACGGTCCCATGGGGAACGAAGTCCTCCCCACAGGAGCAAAGGGCGGCTCCCCGCAGGGTGATGCCGTGGGCGGCAGCCGCCGACAGGACATCCTCACCAGGGGACCCCATGGATACGCATTCCTGAGCAACCAGCAGTCGGCCGGTCTTTTCCAGGGATGCCAATACTGCCTCAGCAGGCAGAGGGATGATTTGATTGAGTTTGACCACCTCGGCAGAGATCCCATCCCGGGCCAGGCGCTCTGCCACCTGCAGGACACTGCCCGTCAGGGTGCCGAAGGTGACCAGGGTGATGTCAGAGCCCTCCCGCAGGACACAGGCAGGTTTCTGGCTGTTGTCCTGGCTGTAGCCGTTTTCCCCTCCCCGGGGATACCGGACGGCCACCGGGCCGGTGAGATCGTATACGGCCTTCCGGATCATGGAGGAGAGTTCCTCCAGACCGGCGGGACACAGGACGGTCATACCGGGAACAGTCTTCAGGAAACCGGGATCGAAGAGACCGTGGTGGGTCTCGCCATCGTCTCCCACCAGTCCTGCCCGGTCCACCCCGAAGACTGCGTGGATGCCGTCGATGGCGATATCATGGACCAGCATATCATAGCTTCGCTGGAAGAAGGTGGAGTAGACCGCAAAGACAGGGACGAGCCCCTGCTTGGCCATACCCGCCACCATGGAGACGGCGTGCTCCTCCGCGATGCCCACATCGAAGAACCGGTCAGGGAATTCGTTTGCAAGCGAGGCCAGACCCGTACCGCTGGTCATAGCGGCGGTCATGGCGCAGATCCGTTTGTCCTCCCGGGCCAGGTCGCAGAGGGTCTGCCCGAAACGATCGGAGAAGGATTCCCCGGACTTGGGATGGAGGAGCCTGCCGGTCTTCTTATCAAAGGGGCCCGTGCCGTGGAAGGCATCGGGATTCTTTTCGGCGGGACCGTAGCCCTTGCCCTTCACGGTCTTTACGTGGAGGAGGACTGGTTCCTTGAGGGCAGCGGCATAGGCCAGCTGCCGGGTGAGGGCCCCCACATCGTGGCCGTCCACCGGCCCCATGTAGTGAAAGCCCATATTTTCAAACATACTACAGGGCAGGATGGAGGCCTTCACCGCCTCTTTGAGACCGTGGATCACCCCGTGAAGCCATCTGCCCGGCGGTGTGGCACACATGATCTTGCGGTAGATCTCCTTACCCCGCAGGTAGGGGGGATTCAGCCGCTGCTTGGCCAGATGCTGAGCAACGCCCCCCATGCTGGCGTCAATGGACATGCCGTTGTCGTTGAGGATGACCACCAGGGGTTCCCCACTCTGCCCGGCCATGGACAGGCCCTCATAGGCCAGACCGCCGGTGAGGGAACCGTCACCCAGGAGTGCCACCACCTTGTAGTCCTCCCCCAGACGGGTTCGGGCCACGGCCATACCCAGGGCGGTGGACACCGCCGTGGAGGCGTGGCCTGCGATACAGGCATCGTGGACGGACTCAGAGGGCTTGGGGAAGCCGGCGATGCCGCCGAAGGTCCGCAGGGTCTCCATCCGGCCATTGCGCCCGGTGAGCATTTTATGGATATAGCATTGATGCCCCACATCAAAGACCAGTCGGTCCCTGGCCGTGTCATAGACCCGGTGCAGGGCCACCGTCAGCTCCACGGCTCCCAGGTTGGAGGCCAGATGGCCGCCGGTCCGGGAGACCACGTCAATGACCCGCTCACGGAGGGTCTGGCAGAGTTCTTCCGCCTCACGGTCGCTGATCTGGTGCAGGGACGGGAATTCCTTCAAGAATATCCCTCCTTACTGAAACAAAGGGAAGGGTGTGTTACTTGGTTCGGCCGGCCAGCATCCGGGCCAGGCCGCAAAGGAAGTCACTGCCGGGGTAGTCTGCCAGGCAGGTGATGGCTTCCTCGGTGAGCGTGTCCACCATGGCCTCGCAGGCCTCCACCCCTTTCAGGGCAACGAAGGTGGACTTTTGGTTTTCCGCATCGGAGCCGATGGGCTTGCCGAACTCGGCCTCATCCCCCAGCACATCCAGGATATCGTCCCGGATCTGGAAGGCCAGGCCGATCTTACGGGCAAAGGAGGCGGCAGCCTCCTCTTCCTGGGGGGTACTGCCTGCGGCAATGGCACCCAGACGGGCGGCAGCTTCGATCATGCAGCCGGTCTTGAGGGCTTCGATCTGAACTACCTCGTCGTAGGTCAGGGTCTTTCCCTCCCCCAGCAGGTCCAGGAACTGCCCCCCCACCATGCCGGCAGGACCGGCCGCATCAGCCAGGCAGGATACGCCCCGGCCGATCTGCCGGGCAGAGAGGTCCGCCCCGGCCAGGATCCCGAAGGCGGCGGTCAGCAGGGCATCCCCCGCCAGGACGGCCGTGGCCTCCCCGTAGACCTTGTGGTTGGTGGGCTTGCCCCGACGGAAGTCATCGTCATCCATGCAGGGCAGGTCGTCATGGATGAGGGAATAGGTGTGGATCATCTCCAGGCCGCAGGCAAAAGGCAGAGCCTTTGCCGGTTCTCCGCCAAAGAGGCGGCAGACGGCCAGGGTGAGGACGGGACGGATGCGCTTGCCCCCGGACAGGAGGCTGTAGGCCATGGCGGCCTGCATATCACCATAGGCGGGCCAGGTTTTGGCATAGCCCTCCAGGGCCTTCTCGATCTGGGCCTGATAGGCCGTCAGCTGCTGGTTCATATCCATGCCGTTCACTCCTTCAAGGCAAAGGGGGCTTCGGTGAGCTCCCCGTTGGCATCGGTGCGCAGCTTCATCACCTTCTGCTCAGCTTTGTCCAGCATGGTGGCGCACTGCTTCATGAGCTTGGCCCCTTCTTCATACAGGGAAAGGGAATTGTCCAGGGAGTGATCCCCAGCCTCCAGCTGGGCTACGATCTCCTCCAAGCGGCCCATGGCCTGCTCAAAGGTCAGCTTCTTTTCCGCCATTTGGTTTTCTCCTTTCCCTCTGCGGTGCAGGTGATGGTCCCGTCCGAGACCCGGACCCGAAGGGTATCCCCCTTCTCCACCTGGCTTAATTCGGAAACGACGGTACCGTCGTCTTTCTGTGTGATGGAATAGCCCCGGCTCAGGACCTTGAAGGGGCTCAATGCATCCAGAGAGGCCGCCAGACGGCCCATCTGCTGCCGGTGTTCCCCAATCTGACGGTCCATGGCATGGAGCAACCGCTGCTGCTGGTAATCCAACAGGAGCCGCTTTTCCTGGATGGCCCGCTGGGGGGACTGTAAAAAGGGACTGCTCCCCAGTCGTCGGAGGGCATCCCGCCGGACCTGGAGTCTGCGGTCCACAGACCGGTCCATCCGGGCCTGAAAGTGGGCCAGACGGTCCCGCAGGTCAGCCTGATCGGGGACGGCCAGCTCGGCGGCGTTGGAGGGAGTGGATGCCCGCAGGTCGGCTACAAAGTCGGCGATGGTCACATCCGGCTCGTGGCCCACGGCAGAGATGACGGGGATCCGGGACCGGAAGATGGCCCGGGCCACCCCCTCGTCGTTGAAGGCCCACAGGTCCTCCATGGAACCGCCCCCTCGGCCGGTGATGATCAGGTCGGCCATGTCCAGGGCGTTCACCAGGTCCAGACCGTTGGCGATCTCCTCCGGGGCCTCTTCCCCCTGGACCCGCACCGGGACCACCAGGACCCTGGCCATGGGGTAACGGACCCCCAAGATCCGGATCATATCCCGCACGGCAGCACCGGCAGGAGAGGTCACCAGAGCAATGGTCCGGGGATGGGCGGGGATGGGCTTCTTATGAGCCGGGTCGAACAGGCCCTCCTTGTGGAGTCGATTTTTCAGCTGTTCAAAGGCGAAGGCCAGTTCCCCAACACCGTCAGGCACCATGGTGGCACAGTAGAGCTGGTAGGCACCGTCCCGGGGAAAGACGGACACCCGACCGGAGACCACCACCTTCATGCCGTTTTCCGGCCGGAACCGGAGGGACATGGCCTCCCGGCGGAACATGACACAGCGGATGCTGCTCTCGGCGTCCTTCAGGGAGAAATAGTGGTGACCCGAGGGATAGACCTTATAGTTGGATATCTCACTGCGCACCAAAACACGGGACAGCAGTCGTTCCCGTTCAAACATTCCTTTGATGTATTGGTTCAGCGCAGTGACGGAAATGGGTTCTTGCATGAATACTTTATCCCTTATTGAGATGGAGCTGCCGCCAGGTCAGAATGGCGACACCCATGGCGTTGTCGGTGGAAAAACGGGGCTCTGCGAACACGGCACCGCTGGTCTTCACCATGGTCTGGCGCAGGAGCTGGTTGGAGGCCACACCACCGGCGCACAGGACGGGCAGACCGGGGTACTGCTCCAGGGCCTGTTTGGTGGCCTGCTCCACACCGTAGATGACGGAGGCCAGCACATACCAGCAGATGTCAGCAGGGTCCCAGTCCTGGTCGGCCAGGGCGTTCATCTTATTTTCAATGCCGGAGAAGGAGAAGGTGCAGTCCTTCACCTTGACCTTGAAGCGTTCCTTCTTCTCCGCCTGGAGAGAGAGGGCATCCACGGCCTTGCCCGCAGGGAAGGCCAGGCCCAGACGTTTGCCGGTGCGGTCGATGAGCTGACCGGCGGAGATGTCAGAGGTGCCGCCGATGCACTCAGCCTTCACCATGACCCCGTCGGGGACCACGTGGAGGAGCTCGGTGGTGCCGCCGGACAGATGCCACACCAGGTGGGGCTTGTCCAGCAGATCCATCCGCCCGGCGGACCAGGCGGCGGCGGCAATGTGCCCCTGCTGGTGGGAGCAGGGGAAAAAGGGCAGTTCCAGGGCGGTGGCCATGGCACGAGCCTGGGACTCACCCGCCAGGAAGCAGGGCATATAGGACCCCTCCACCTCACGGGGGCGGGTGCTGGCACCCACACCACAGAGGTCTTTGGGCATACCGGTGGCCTTCAGGGCCTCCATGATCTCGGGCATCCGCTTGACGTGCTGGAAGAGGGCATCGCTCTGGCGCAGACCCAAAGCCCCTTCCGGGACCTCCAGGAGCTTCCCGGCGTTGTCCCCCTTCTCCCCGTCAAACCAGGCGGCAGAGGTGGTGTAGTTGCTGGTGTCCAGCCCCAGTACGGCGGCCATCCTCAAGCCTCCTCAGCAGGAGCCTGGGCCTTGGGCTGGTTCTCCTCGGGGAACTCGGTGCGGACGAAGGTGCCCAGGATGCCGTTGACGAAGGAGACCACCTTCTCGTCCTCGTACTTCTTGGTGATCTCCACGGCGTCGTTGATGGCGGCGGCGTTGGGGATGGCGGGCATATACAGGATCTCATACATGGCAACACGCATGATAGCGGCAGCCATACGAGGGATGCGTTCAAAGGTCCAGTTCTTGGAATACTGGGCAATGTAGCTGTCCAGCTCGAAGCCGTGTTCGGCAACACCCCGGACCACTTCACGAATATATTCGACCTGCTTCTCGTTGGGATACTCCTTGTACAGGGAGTTTTCCTCCCCCCAGCGCAGGAAGTTGTCCTTGTCCATGCGCTCCTCCAGGAACTCATCGGGAGTCTGGCGGGAGAAGCCCAGGGAATACGAGCAGTGTACGGCGATTTCTCTTGCGGCGGATCTGGTCATGATCGTTCCTCCAAATCTTGGAATATACAATACTGGTTAAGTGTTTCTATACAGAATTCATTATATACTGAATATACAGAAAAAGAAAGACTAACAATAAATTTCTTTAAAACTTTTTCTCTT
>JAFVUT010000016.1 GCA_017502545.1 Ruminiclostridium sp. | reverse complement strand
GCGCTTCAGCTCGTCCACATAGCGGTAGCGGCTGCCCCAGATGCCCTCGGTCACGAGGGAGGTGCCCTCCGCCAGAGACAGGGCGGTGGTGATCTGAGGCTGCATGTCGGTAGGGAAGCCGGGGTAGGGCATGGTCTTGACGTTGGTGCGGGTGAGCTTGCCTTCCCGGCGAACGATGAGGGCATCTCCATCCTCCTCCACCTGAACGCCCATCTCTACCAGTTTGGCAGTGATGCAGTCCATGTGCTTGGGGATGATGTTGTTGATGCGGACCTCACCACCAGCAGCAGCCACAGCGGTCATGAAGGTGCCGGCCTCGATCTGGTCGGGGATGATGGAGTAGGAACCGCCGTGAAGCTTCTTCACGCCCCGGATCTTGATGACGTCGGTGCCTGCGCCCATGATATCAGCACCCATGGAATTGAGGAAGTTGGCCAGGTCCACAATGTGGGGTTCCTTGGCGGCGGGCTCGATGATGGTCATGCCGTCGGCCAGGGCAGCGGCCAGCATGATGTTCATGGTAGCGCCCACGGAGACCACGTCCAGATAGACAGGAGCACCCTGGAGGCGGCCCTGGGGAGCCACGGCGTAGATGTAGCCGTTCTCGATCTGGATCTCGGAGCCCAGGGCGTTGAAGCCCTTCAGGTGCTGGTCAATGGGGCGGACACCCAGGTCACAGCCGCCGGGCGGGGGCACTTCGGCCTTGCCGAAGCGGCCCAGGAGGGCACCGATGAGATAGTAGGACGCACGGATCTGCCGGGCCAGCTCATAGGGAACATTCTGCTTGTTCACCTTGGAGCAGTCCAGCTCAACGGTGGTCTTATTGATCACACGAACGTTGGCACCCAGATCCTTCAGGATACCGAGGATGAGGGTCACGTCGCTGATGTGGGGAACATTTTCAATGCGGCAGACACCGTCCACCAGTAAAGCGGCGGGAAGAATGGCCACAGCGGCATTTTTTGCGCCGCTGATCTCAACCTCTCCGTGGAGAGGCTTTCCGCCGTTGATCACATATTTAGTCAAAATGGGCACCTTCTTTTCAGGTATCGAAAACAGACGCATCGGGGCAGGGCCCCGGGTCAGTATATATCATTTCCGAAATCCGTACGCAAATGTACGCGGAATAGGTAGCATATCCGATGGCAGACCGCAAGTCGCCATACTGCAAAGATATTATAGCATCAAATACCGGAAAATAAAAGAAGAAAATGAGCAAAAACAGGGATCCGGGCGAAAATATTTCAATTTTTATGAAAAAGTGACAGAAACACAGCAGTCAGGCCGGGGTTCTTCCACTCGTGGGCGGAGAAAAATCAGGACGCCCCCGGGGTCTGGGAAGCAGCAGACCTCCGGACGGAGGGGAACGGGCCGTCCTGCCTGCTGAAGGGTCCGGCAGATGAGGGGAAAGAGCCCCTCTTCTGTCAGGGTTTCCGGGGTAAGGTGGGCGGCGGTCAGCTCTTCCCGGGAGAGGAAGAGGACGGCCCCCTGGGCAAGTATGTTCATGGGAACCTCCAAGGGTAAGGCTGCTTTCATTATAGCGAAGAAAGAGGACAGGAGCAAATGCAATGATTGCCAGGAAAGGGGAAAAGAAGTTGGCAGAGCCGCAGGATTGTGGTATACTATAAAATTAAGGAAAGCTATACCCGAAAACGAGGTGTTTACTATGATGGAACTGAAGGAAGAAATGGTCTCCCAGCAGACCGTATACGAAGGCTATATCGTGAACGTCCGCATGGATAAGGCCAGACTCATGGATGGCCGCATCGCCAACCGGGAATTGGTCACCCACCCCGGGGCTGTGGCGGTCTTTGCCATGGACGAGGAGGATAACGTCATCCTGGTGCGCCAGTTCCGCTATGCCATGGGCGAGGTGGTCCTGGAGCTGCCTGCCGGCAAGCTGGAGCCCGGGGAAGACCCGGCCGACAGCGGTCTGCGGGAACTGGCTGAGGAGACCGGTCTCATCCCCAAGATCTATGAGCCCATGGGCTGTATTTATTCCTCTCCCGGTATTTTTGAGGAGAAGATCCACCTGTTCTTTGCCAAGGACCTGGTCCAGGGGCCTGTCCATCCCGACGACGGGGAGTTCGTGGAGGTGGTCCGTATCCCCTATGCCCAGCTGGTGGACATGGCTGCCAGGGGAGAGATCAAGGACAGCAAGACCCTGGCGGGCATCCTGAAAGCCACCCTGCTCCTGAATGAACAGCAGATCTGACAGAAAGGGAGGAACACCATGGATCGAAAGAAAGTTTTGATCGTGGAGGACGAAAAGAACATTGTGGACATCCTCCGCTTTAACCTCCAGAAGGAGGGCTACGCCACCCTGGAGGCCTACGACGGCAAAGCCGGTCTGGAACTGGCCCTGGGGGAGAACCCCGACCTGATCCTCCTGGACCTGATGCTTCCGGTGATGAACGGCTTTGAGGTCTGCAAGACCATCCGGGACAAGGGCCTGCACACCCCTGTCCTCATCATCACCGCCCGGGAGACCGAGCAGGACAAGATCTTAGGTCTGGACCTGGGGGCTGACGACTATATCACCAAGCCCTTTTCCATCCGGGAGCTCATGGCCCGGGTGAAGGCCAACATCCGCCGGATGGCCATGGTCACCCAGGCGGCTGCCCAGGAGACCCCGGCCAATCTGCTGGACCTGGGCCGACTGGTCATCGACAAGGGGGCCGGTGTGGTCCGCAAGGATGGGGCCGACCTGGAGCTCACCCAGCGGGAGTTTGACCTGCTGACCTATCTGGCCGCCAACGCCGGCAACGTGTTCTCCCGCCAGGAGCTCATGGAGCGGGTGTGGAACTACGAGGGCTATGTGGGGGATGTCCGGGCTGTGGATGTGGCTGTCCGGAGACTCCGGGAAAAGGTGGAAGACAACCCCGCCCAGCCCCGCTATATCATCACCCGCCGGGGTGCGGGCTACCTGTTCCAAAAAGACGCCTGATCCATCGCAGGCATCCCACAGAGGAGAGTGATATTCCGTGCTGCGAAGCCTGCACATGAAGCTGGTGCTCATCATGGTCCTGCTGGTGGTCAGCCTTATGACCATCGCCGGTGCCTTTCTGGTGAACTCGGTGAACCGCTTCTATCTCAATGAATTCTATTCCCAGATGGTGGAGGTCTTCAACAATGACCCGGAGCTGGTCCGGGACCTGACCACTGCCACAGAGGGGGAGACCGACGGAGCCCAGGCTCTGAACCAGGTCCTCAAGACCTATATGGGCGCTCTGGGCGTGGACGGCCGCAACCGGGACTACTACATCCTGGACGGAGAGACCGGCGCATATCTGGCCGGTTCCAACGAACAGGCCGGACAGTCTTTGGAGATGACCCCCAACCTGCTCACCGCCATGACCCAGGGGGAGGAGGGCTCCAGGAGCGACCTGACGGCCTCCTACATGGACCTGGCCATCCCCATTGACCGGGGTGGCGAGTCCTACATCATCTACATCCTGGACCAGCGGGTCTCGGTCCAGGAGCTGAACAATCAGATCTTCCGGCTCATCATTGAGGCCCTGGTCTTCGGTCTGGTGATCTCCGTCCTGCTGTCCTTCCTGCTGTCCCGGGCCATGGTCACCCCCATCGGGGCTCTGACCCGAGGGGCCAAGCGGGTGGCAGAGGGAGACTTCGGCCACGAGATCCAGGTGTCCTCCCACGATGAGATCGGTATCCTGACGGACACCTTCAACGACATGGCCGGGCAGCTCCAGAGCACCATCCAGGAGGTGGACAACGAGCGGACCAAGCTCTCCACCCTCTTCCTGCACATGACCGACGGCGTGGTGGCCTTCAACGGCCAGGGGGAGGTCATCCACTCCAATCCCGCCGCCGAGGAGATGCTGGATATGGCCATCCCCGTGGGGGGCTCCGTCCGGTACCAGGACCTCTTTGGAGAGATTGCCCCCCTGGAGACCATCCTGAACCTGGAGACCGACTGCCTGGAGAGCGAGACCGTCCGGGGTGACCGGATCCTCCTCTTCCTGCTGGCTCCCTTTGACCGGGAGAAGCAGGCAGGCGTTCTGGCAGTGGTCCACGATGTCACCCAGCAGGTGAAGAACGAGACCATGCGCCGGGAGTTCGTGGCCAACGTGTCCCACGAGCTCCGCACCCCTCTGACCAACATCCGCAGCTATGCCGAG
>JAFVUT010000167.1 GCA_017502545.1 Ruminiclostridium sp. | reverse complement strand
GTCCTCCACGGAGAGGTTGTTGAAGAGGCGGATGTTCTGGAAGGTACGGGCGATGCCCATACGGTTGATGTGGGCGGTGTCCTTGCCGGAGGTATCCTGACCGTTGAGCAGGATGGTGCCCATGGTGGGCTGGTAGACCTTGGTCAGCAGGTTGAAGACGGTGGTCTTGCCTGCGCCGTTGGGACCGATCAGGCCGGCGATCTCGGTGCGGCCGATGGTCAGGTTGAAGTCGTCAACGGCCTTCAGGCCGCCGAACTGGATGCCCAGGTGGCGGCACTCCAGAACGGGGACGTTGCCCAGGTCACGCTCGGGGATGATGGAGTGGCTGGGCACGGGGACCATGTGGCCCTTTTCAAAATGGAATTTAGCCATTTGCTTCCCCTCCCTTCTTTGCCTTTCTCTTGGGCATGATCTTGGAGATCAGCTCCTTCAGCCGGGGGTTGTTGGTAAACAGCATCACCAGGATCAGGATGACGGCGTAGATCAGCATACGGTACTCGGAGATGGCGAAGCTGCGCAGCATCTCGGGCAGGATGTACAGCAGGGCTGCGGCGATGATAGAGCCACGAATGGAGCCCAGACCGCCCAGGACCACGAACACCAGGATCAGGATGGAGGTGTTGAAGTCGAAGCGGGTGGCCACGGTGGAGGAGTAGTTCAGGCCGAAGAGAGCACCGGCTGCACCGGCCAGGGCAGCGGAGGTGACAAAGGCCATGAGCTTGTACTTGGTGACGGAGATGCCCACGCTCTCTGCGGCGATGCGGTTGTCGCGCAGGGCCAGGATGGCACGGCCGGAACGGCTGTTTACCAGGTTCTGGACGATGATCAGGGTGACCAGCACCAGAATGAAGCCGGCGGTGAAAGTGGCCAGACGGCTCACGCCAACGGCGCCCATGGGGCCCTTGATGATGGCAACGCCCTCATAGGCCATGTTCAGGTTGGACTGGCTGGTGGCAAAGTGCAGGCCGTTCTCGTCCAGGCCCACATACAGGACCATGATGACGTTCTTGATGATCTCGCCGAAGGCCAGGGTGACGATGGCCAGGTAGTCGCCCCGCAGACGCAGGACGGGCACGCCAACCAGCACACCGCCGATGCCACCGATGATGGCGCCCACCACGATGGAGATGACCAGCACCAGGGGACCGATGGCGATGATGTCCTTCAGGGCGAAGGAAACGATGATGCCGGAGAAGGCGCCCAGGGACATGAAGCCGGCATGGCCCAGGGAGAGCTCACCCAGGACACCGACGGTCAGGTTCAGGGAGACGGCCATGACGATGTAGCAGCAGACGGGGACCAGCAGACTCTGGAGGGTGTTGGACAGCATATCCTGGCCCAGCATGATCTGGATGACCACATAGGCCACGATGACGATGCCGTAGTTGATGAATGCACTGCGGGAGGCAGGGCTCATAGATCTCTTTTTGCTCATAGCTCCCACCTCACACTTTCTCGGGCACGTACTTGCCCAGCAGGCCCGCAGGCTTCACCAGCAGGACGATGATCAGCACGGCGAAGACCACAGCGTCAGACAGGTTGGTGGTGATGTATGCCTTGGTGAAGGTCTCGATGAGGCCCAGCAGGATGCCGCCGATGAAGGCGCCGGGGATGGAGCCAATGCCGCCGAAGACAGCTGCGGTAAAGGCCTTGATGCCGGGCAGAGCGCCGGTGGTGGGCATCAGGGTGGGGTAAGCGGAGCACATCAGCACACCTGCCACGGCAGCCAGGGCGGAGCCGATGGCAAAGGTCATGGAGATGGTGGTGTTGACGTTGATGCCCATGAGCTGGGATGCATTTTTGTTCTCAGAGCAGGCGCGCATGGCCTTGCCCAGCTTGGTCTGACCGGTGAAGAAGGTCAGGACTGCCATGATGACCAGGCAGCAGAGGATGGTGACGATGGCAACGTAGCTGATGGTCAGGCCGCCGTCAAACAGGGTGATGCCCTTGGACTCACCAATGTTGAAGAAGTTGGTGGGGAAGGACTTGGGGGAGGCAGACCACAGGATCTGGGCGCTGTTCTGCAGGAAGTAGCTGACACCGATGGCGGTGATCAGAACGGTCAGGGAAGCGGCCTGGCGCAGGGGCTTATAGGCCAGACGCTCGATGACCATACCCAGGATGGTACACAGGATGATAGCCAGCAGGATGCCCACCAGGGGAGGCAGGGCAAAGCCGGTGACTGCAAAGAAGCAGATATACGCACCCACCATGATCACGTCGCCGTGGGCGAAGTTCAGCATCTTGGCGATGCCGTAGACCATGGTGTAGCCCAGTGCAATGATGGCGTAGATACTGCCCAAGCTCAGACCAGTGATGAGATGGCTGAGAAAGGTCATATTGCTTGCACCTCTTTCTCT
>JAFVUT010000166.1 GCA_017502545.1 Ruminiclostridium sp. | reverse complement strand
CATGATCGACATGGAAAAACTGAAATTTGACGAAAAGGGCCTCATCCCCGCCATCGTGGTGGACGGCAAGAGCGGTCAGGTCCTGACCCTGGCCTACATGAACAAAGAGAGCCTGGAAATTTCCATCAAGGAGGAGCGCACCTGCTTCTGGAGCCGCTCCCGCCAGGAGCTGTGGCGGAAGGGGGAGACCTCCGGCGCCGTCCAGCACATCATCGACATCACCGCCGACTGCGACTACGACGCCCTGGTGGTCCGGGTCAACAAGGACGGCCCTGCCTGCCACACCGGCGCAGAGTCCTGCTTCCACAACACCCTGTGGGAGAGCGACGAGAACCACGCCTTCTCTCTGGATGCCCTCATGGAGATGCTGGAAGGCCGCAAGAAGAACCCCAAGGAGGGTTCCTACACCTCTTACCTCTTCGAGAAGGGTCTGGACAAGATCCTCAAGAAGGTGGGCGAGGAGTGCACCGAGGTCATCATCGGCGGCAAGGCCCAGGACAAGGCCGAGACCATCTATGAGATCGGCGACCTGGCCTACCATGTGATGGTCCTGATGCTGGAGCTGGGCATCAGCCTGGAGGATGTGCGCAAGGAGCTGGCCTCCAGGCACGTCATTGACAAGAAAGTGAAGCAGGAAAAGATGGTGTGAGACTTTTGGGACCCACTGCATTGGGCTCCCAAAAGTGGTTTTGCAGCCCGAGAGTGCCTGCCGAAGGCAGGCACTCTCGGGCTGAGAAGTATGAAATCCGATGAGCATGTCATCGGATTTCATGATTTGACTTTCTTTCGCCCCAAGGGGCGAAACTCTGCGAGGCAGAAGCCCCGCCCCCTTTGAGAGGGGGCGGGGCTTTGTGCGTTTGGGAGTCGTAAGGGTCAGCGCAAAAAGATGCACAAAAATGATGGAAAGAGTTGCTGCTGTCTTGATAAATGTGTATACTAAGGTAACGCCTGAGAGAAAGAGAGGGAAGGTTATGAAAGGAAAGCGTATTTTCAGTTTGCTTCTCTGCGTTGCTATGGTGGTTGGCCTTCTGTCCGGCTGCAGTACCCTGAACTCTGTCGCCACGGTGGAGGGGGCCATGGAGTCCGAGAAGATGGCCGGGATCATGGCGGATGTGGAAGCCCGGAAGGAGGCCATCCTCGCCAGCGAGACTGCCATCGTGCGGGCATGGCCCTTCACCCCCGGCGAGACCTATACCGGTACGGCCTACTACATCTCCAACAACGGCAGTGACTACAACAGCGGCCGCAGTCCCAATGCACCTCTGGCCACCCTGGAGCCCTTGCATCATCGGTATATTCGCTCCGGTGACATCATCTTCTTCGAACGGGGCGGCACCTGGCGCTGTCAGCGGGACCTGAACGTTCCGGGGGTCACCTACTCTGCCTATGGAGAGGGCGAAAAGCCCAAGCTCTACGGTTCCTCCCAGAACGGCGGCGGGGAAGAGAAATGGACCCTTCACCATGAGGGGGAAGACGGGGAGAAAATCTGGGTCTTCCATGAAGAGATGACTGAAGTGGGCGCCATCATCCTGAACGGAGAAACTGTGGTCCCCCGTGACGTAGCCCACTGGAACGGCGCTGATTACCAGAAAAAGGTTGACGATGGCAAAATTACCGATGACCCCTACCTGGTGGAGGAGGATCTGGCCGACATGACCTGCTTCCCCATGCTGAACTACCCGGAGCAGCAGGACCCCTTCGAGCGCATCTTCTGGCAGTGGAACGAGTGGACCGGGGAGCCGGAGTATGTGAAAGGCCCTCTGTACTTCCGCTGTGACGAGGGTAACCCCGGTGCGTTGTACCCCGATATCGAATTCGTCCAGCCCTATCCCTTCTCCGACGGATTTGCCCCCAATGCGGTGTACGACAACCTGTGTTACGCCTACTCCGGCATGGGGATGTGCAGCGGGGAGTATGATGGGAAGCCCCCCGAGTCTGTGGTCATCCAGAACTGTGAGATCGCCTGGATGGGCGGCCTTGTGACCCGTTATGCTACCGGAGACCCGGAGATCGACGGGATGTTTGGTTTTGATGAATACTTCAATTTCCACCGGGAGGGCGGGATCCTCTCCATCACCGGTTCCAATAGTACGGTGCGGAACAACTATCTCCACGGTTCCTTTGCTGAGGGCGTCAGCTTGCGGGTGGATGAGGGCCAGCCCTCGATCAGCGGGAATCAAATCACCGGAAATCTTCTGGAGGACTGCATGTACGGTATTTTGCTCACCAACTGGAACCTGGAGCCAGACCCGGAGCATATGCTGGTTGACTGTTCCATTACGGACAATATCGTTCTGGCCTGCGGTGCCAATTATCTGGGTGGGCCTCCGGAAAAGGCGGTGGGTGAGGCCAAGGCCATTGTCATGGAGGGCGGCCCCTGCGCCAACCAGGGCCTCGTTGTCCAGGGGAACACCTTTGCCCTGTCCAAGGGTCCTCTCATCCAGATCGAGCGGTTGGATGAGGTCTACACCAAGGTCTTCCAGGGAAATACCTACGCCCAGTACACCATCGGCACCGGGTTCCGGCTGCTGGACCGGATGACGGAGTCTAAGATTTCCAAATCTAACGTGGAGACCTACCTGGGGGATGACGCAGCAACCGTCATCCGCTGACCCATAGAAACAAAATGGCCTGATCTCTTCGGAGGTCAGGCCATTTCTGCGGGCAGCTGAAGGAGTCTGTACATTGCTTTAAATCCGCAAAGATTTTCTTCCAAAACCCTTGACGGAGGTGGGGAATGGTGCTACAATGTTTCCCATCAAGAAGAAAGGAAGGGCAGCCATGAACCAGTCCACCATGCACAAGGCAAACTTTTATGCGTACTATTACTTTACCAAGTGAATTGGATAGGGTAATGGTTATTTGTGCTGGATAAATCACAGGTTCCTCTTTTGATAGAAGCTCACGGAACACCAGGCAGATCATCCATCTGTTTGGTGTTTTTTATTTTTGGCCCCCGGCGGGCAGTATTTGGAAAGGAGTACATCGTTATGATCGCAGTATTAAAGCACGGCGCCTCCCACGAGCGGGCAGAGCACTTGATCAACTGGCTGAAGGAACAGGGCCTGGGGGTCCACGTCTCCCAGGGCGAGACCCACACCGTTCTGGGCCTCATCGGCAACACCGCCAACGTGGACATGGAGATGATCCAGAGCCTGGACATCGTGGAGACCGTCACCCGGGTCTCCGACCCCTTCAAGGCGGTCAACCGGAAGTTCCACCCCGATGACTCCGTCATCCAGGTGGGCAATGCCGCCATCGGCGGGGGACACTTCGGCCTCATCGCCGGTCCCTGCTCCGTGGAAAACGAGGCCCAGATCACCTTCGTGGCCAACCGGGTCAAGCAGGCCGGGGCCAACTTCCTCCGGGGCGGTGCCTTCAAGCCCCGCACCTCCCCCTACGACTTCCAGGGCCTGGGTGCCGAGGGCATCCGCCTTCTGCTGGAGGCCAAGAAGGCCACGGGCCTGCCCATCGTCACCGAGCTCATGGACATCCGCAACCTGGACCTCTTTGAAGAGGTGGACGTGATCCAGGTGGGTGCCCGGAACACCCAGAACTTCGATATGCTGAAAGAGCTGGGCAAGCTGAATAAGCCCATCCTCCTCAAGCGGGGCCTGGCGGGCACCATCAAGGAGCTCCTCATGAGCGCCGAGTACATCATGGCCAATGGCAACGAGCAGGTCATCCTCTGCGAGCGGGGCATCCGCACCTATGAGTCCACCTACACCCGGAACACCCTGGACCTGTCCGCCATCCCCGTGCTGAAGAACCTGACCCATCTGCCTGTGGTGGTGGACCCCAGCCACGGCACCGGCCACACCTACCTGGTGGAGCCCATGGCCCTGGCGGCTGTGGCCGCCGGAGCCGACGGCCTGATGATCGAGGTCCACAATGACCCCGCCAAGGCCCTGTGCGACGGTCCCCAGTCCCTGACTCCTGACCAGTTCTCCGCCACCGCCCAGAGAATCTTTAAGATCCGGGAGGCGATGGAGGCATGATCGTTGGCATCATTGGCTTAGGCCTCATCGGCGGCTCCCTGGCGAAAGCCTTCTGCCGCAGCAAGGACGTGACCGTCCTGGGGTGGGACACCAACCGCACCATTCTCCAGTTCGCCCAACTGGCCGAGGCCATCCAGGGGGAGCTCACCGACGAGAACCTGCAGGAGGTGGACCTCCTCCTCCTGGCCACCTACCCCGAGGCGGTCATCGCCCACATGGAGGAGCTGGCCCCCAAGCTCAGCAAGCACACCATGGTCATCGACTGCGCCGGCACCAAGGAGAAGGTCTGCAAGGCCGTCTTCCCTCTGGCAGAGCGGTACGGCTTCCGGTTCCTGGGGGGTCACCCCATGGCCGGCACCCACAACTCCGGCTTCAAGTACAGCCGGGAGGACCTCTTTGACGGGGCCCCCATGGTCCTGTGCCCCCCCAACT
>JAFVUT010000165.1 GCA_017502545.1 Ruminiclostridium sp. | reverse complement strand
CCTCCCTTTACAAAAGGGAGGCTTTTAGGGCTGCACTATCACAAGGCTCCCTTGTGCAAAGGGAGCTGTCACCGAAGGTGACTGAGGGATTGTAAACCCAAAGGATATCAACAACCCGCATTGACATAACTTTAATAATATTATATAATTTCTTTATAATTAGTTTTCTATCCATTGCCCCTCTCACAGAAAGGAGCGATCACCATGCGAGACCCCTTTGACTACCCCCTGGAACCCATGACCCACGAGCAAGTTCAGGACCAACAGAAGGAGCGAAAAGCCCGGAGCAGTTGGCTTGTCACAGGAACGATCATCCTTCTGGTCGCCTTCGTCCTCTTCGGCGCCATCATGCTCTGGATGGGTAAGACCTCTCAGGAGGACCTGGGCGGAGAACCCGGTGCCATCCAGGACGGGGTCTACTACGTCTACGGCGGCAGCGGATTCGTCCTACCCAATGAGATCCGGGTCCCCATCGGCCTCTGTGCCTACATCCCCGGCCAGGAACCGGAGGTCCTGGTCTCCGCCGAGGACTACAGCCTGAACACCATCTTCCCCTGCTGGGATGTGAATGCCCAGGGACTGTTCTTTTTCGACCAGAACACCTGTATTCTCTATCGGATGGACCTGGACACCCGAGAGATCACCTCCTTCTATGCTTTTCCCGAAACCGATCCCGCCCCCGTTGTGTTCTTTCAGTATCTGGACGAAGAACGGCTCATCGTAAGCTATAACCTGGACCCCGCCTATTACTATCTAACCCTGGACTGCCGAACCGGGGAGGTCCTGGCGAAGCAGAAGGAGAAGCCCCCGGAATTGACGGAACCCCTGGAAGGGACCCTGGCCTATGAGGTCCAGCGTCTGGCCCTTCCCGAGGGGACGGTCATGGAAAACGGCGAGGAAAACTGGTATGCCTACCTGGCCTTTGCGGACCCCTGGCTCTTCTATGTGAAGCAATTCCCCGACGAAAACCCCGCCATTGCCGCCTATCACTCCCAGCTCTGGGTCATGAATGTGGAAACAGAAGAGCGATATCTGGTTCAAGACAAAATAGAGCCTTACCACATGGTCACTGACGGCAATTGGTTCTATATCTGCGGCGGGGACACCGACTGCTACCAACTGGAATACAACGACCAGGGCATCCCCTGCGGGCTGACCCTCATCGAAGAGAAAATCTAAGCCCTTCGCCGGAAAGGAGCGATCACCATGCGGCATCCCTTTGATCCCCCCATGGACCCCATCCCCAGCCAGAATACCCAAACCAGGCAGAAGGATCCCAAAGAACGGCAGCACCGGTCTCTTCCCGGGCGGATCTTCTCCCGCATTGTGATCGCCCTGTTGGTTACCCTGGGTTTTTCGTACTGGATGGCCTGGGATGCCAAAGAACCTCTGACCGAAGATCCTGGGCACATCCAGGATGGAGTCTATTATCTCTATAAAGGGTCTTCCCTGGCCAAGGCCCCCGGTCTCTACGCCTGCACCCCCGAACAGAAACCGGCGCTGGTGGTCTCCGCCAAGGACTACCTTCTGGACACCTCGGTCCCCTGCTGGGATGTGAACCATCACGGCCTGTACTTTATTGATAACGGCACCGACAGCATCTACCGCATGGATCTAGATACCCGGTCGGTCACCCAGTTTTACACCCGGTCCGCAGAGGCCTACCAGACAGACCTTTCCCTGACCGGTCTGCATCTGTACGATGACCACATCGTCCTCCAGCGCCGCATGAGCCAGACAACCGACTACCTGACCCTGGACTGCGCAACAGGACAAGTCCTGGACCAGTCGAAGGAACCTCCCCAGGAACCGACGGACCCTCTGCCGGGAACCGCCGCCTACGAGGTCCAGCGGCTGGGTCTGCCCGCCACAAAAGAGGATATTTTTTACACCTACCTGGATGTAGCCGACCAGTGGCTCTTCTACATCACCAATATCCCAAAGTATGTGGAGGGACACAACCGGTCCGTCACAGAACTCTGGGCCATGGACATAGAGACCCAGGAACGGCATCTGGTCCAGGATGAGATCATCCTTCATCAGGTGGTCACCGACGGCACCTGGCTTTACGACTGCGACAGAAATACCACCTGCTACCAAGTGGAGTACAACGACCAGGGCATCCCCTGCGGGCTGACCTTGATTGAAGAACGAATTTGAGCATAAAAAAGACCGCCTATGGCGGTCTTTTTTTGCGTTTCATTTTGTCGGACAATCCCTCAGTCAGCACTTCGTGCTGCCAGCTCCCTTTACACAAGGGAGCCCGAGGTTTGGCACTCGCCTCTGCCTCCCCTGTGTAAGGGGAGGTGGCTCGCCGTCAGACGAGACGGAGGGGTTGTTACCTCCTCCGATCAATCACCAAAAACAACGGCAACGCCAGCAGGGTAAACCCCGCGGCGGCGAAGTACATCACCTGATAGCTCCCAAAGGCCGTCACCACCGCCCCCAGCAGGGCCGGGCCAAAGCCCATGGCCACGTCACAGCACAGGTAGAAGGTGGTCACGCAGTAGGACCGCCGGGACAGAGGGGCCGACTG
>JAFVUT010000164.1 GCA_017502545.1 Ruminiclostridium sp. | reverse complement strand
GAACTACCGCTACGCCCTCATTGACGACGCCGCCGCCAAGGCCATCCGCTCCGAGGGGGGCATCATCTGGGCCTGCAAGAACTACGACGGGGACGTGATGAGCGATCTCATCGCCGCTGCCTCCGGGTCCCTTCCCATGATGACCAGCGTGCTGGTGAGCCCCGACGGGAATTTCGAGTACGAAGCCGCCCACGGCACCATCACAGACCACTACCGCCGCTACCAGAAGGGGGAGGCCATGTCCTCCAACCCCCTGGCCACCATGGCCGCCTGGGCAGGTGCCCTGAAAAAGCGGGGGGAACTGGACGGAAACGACGCCCTCATCCGCTTTGCCGACTGCCTGAACCAGGCGGGCATCGACGTATACGAGCAGGGCTACTTCTCCGAAGACCTGGCCATGATCTGCCAGCCCGGAGACTACAGGGAAATGCCCGAAAACTCCAAAATGCTGGCCCTCATCCGGGCCCGGCTGGAAGAGCTGCTGACCCAATAAGACACCACACCCCGCTCGAACCCGAGCGGGGTGTTTGTTTGGCCGTGGTGCCACGCCGGGGTCTTTTTTAACTTAAATTTTTCCCGAAGTTTTGACATTGTCACTTGACACCCCGTCACTTTCGTCATTTTGACCATGAAATAACCCTTGCCAACGGCACTTATCCGTGATATAATACAACCAAAGAAAGGGATAGTTTCTTGCACGAGGTAAAAAATATTTCTTTCGCACCTTCAAATGAAACTTTACTAGGAAAGGAGTCATCATTATGAAGATCCAATATAAGAGCCATGTTACCGTGCCCGCTCGCGTATACTCTCACGCAGAGCAGCGTGTCAATGAGTTAGAGCACCTCTTCACCGGCACCCCGGAAGCAAACGTCGTCTTCGCAGCCAAGAATGGCATCCACTATGTGGAGCTCACCATCTTTGTCGGTTCCACCGTCTTCCGTACCACGGAAAAGACCTCCGACATGATGATCTCCATCGACGCAGCAGCCTCCGCCATCCGCAAGCAGGTCCGCCTGCACAAGGATAAGCTGAAAGAGACCGTCGTCAACCCCGCCGCTTTCGAGAGCGAGGAAGACGAATTCATCCTGATCCCCGAGGTGGATGACTTCAATGCTCCTGCCTTCAAGGTGGTCCGTTCCAAGCAGTTCCCCTTCAACCCCATGCGGGTGGAAGAGGCCATCCTGCAGATGAACCTGATCGGCCACGCATTCTTCGCCTTCCGCAATGCAGACCGCGACAACGCATACTCCATGGTCTATCGCCGCAATGACGGCCAGTATGGTATCCTGACTGATACCTATAAGTAAAAAACCTACTCCTTTTCCTAGAACATACGCCATAAACCCACGACAAGGGGCCGCTGCTATTGCAGCGGCCCCTATGAAATTGCCCCTGCGGGGCAGTTGCGGTGTCCCTGCGGGACCAATTTAAGCCATTGGAACCTGCTGCAAGGCAATTGGCAGCAGGTCCTTTTTACTTGTCTTTCTCTCCTGTCCCCTGTATAATGGGATCACCATATCACGCTGTAAGGAGGAATCACAATGCTGAACACTGAGATCCGCAAGGTGGTGGTGGCCGGTGCGGGGACCATGGGGGTCACCCTCACCCGCCTCTTCGCCCAGAGCGGCTACGACGTCACCCTCTGGAACCGCCGCCAGGTGAGCCTGGACAAGGCCAAGGACCGCATTGAGGGGGACCTGGCTGTCCTGATCGGCCAGGGCCGTCTGGCCGAGACTGCCGAGGCTGTCACCGGCCGCATCACCTACACCACCGACTACGCCTGCTACGAAACCGCCGACTTCATGGTGGAGAACATCGCCGAGGACCTGGAAGTCAAGCAGGAATTTTTCAAGAAGATCTGCACCCTGGTCCCCGAGAACATCGTTCTGGCCACCAACACCTCCGGCCTGCGGGTGTCTGACATCGCCCAGGCTGTGGCCAAGCCGGAACGGCTCTGCGGCATGCACTGGTGGAACCCCCCGGACCTGATCCCCCTGGTGGAGGTCACCAAGGGGGACCTGACCGGAGACGAGGCCGCCCAGATCGTCTATGATATGGCGGTCTCCCTGGAGAAGAAGCCGGTCATCGTGAAGAAGGATATCCTGGGCATCATCGGCAACCGCCTCCAGTACGCCGTCCTCCGGGAGGCCCTGCACATCATCGAGCTGGGTGCCGCCGGTCCCGAGGAGGTGGATGCCGCCATGAAGTACGGCCCCGGCTTCCGGTACTCTGTCCTGGGTCCCCTGGAGACCGTGGACCTGGGCGGCCTGGATATCTTCCGGGCCGTGTCCAACTACCTCTTCGCCGACCTGGGTGCCGAGACCCGCAGTCCCGTCCTCAATGACCTGGCCGACCAGGGCCGTCACGGGGTGAAGACCGGGGCAGGTTTTTACGACTACGGCCCCCAGGAGGGCCAGGAGAAGATCCGCTGGCGCAACGACCTCTTCCAGCGGCAGTGGGATCTGTTAAAAGAGAATCCTTTTAAGAAGTGAGAAAAAACCACGTCTGTTCCGAGGAACAGACGTGGTTTTTTCTTGCCGTACAGGTTTCTGCAGCCTCTTGCCTCTCCCTCCGGGAGAGGTGGATTTGGGCCATCGGCCCAAAGACGGAGAGGGCTGATCTGCTGCGGCATTGGGATATCGGCAGAGATTCGCCCTCTCAGTCAGCCTGCGGCTGCCAGCTCTCCCAGAGGGAGAGCCAAGGGGAAACGTCATTTCAAATCAGTCCCCTTGAGATACTTCCCCATGGGCTTCCACAGCAGGCCGAAGATCACCAGGCACAACGCACTATCAATAAACATATAGACGCCGTTGTACAGGAAGGAGTACATCCAGGGGGTGGTCATGGTCATGCCGAAGAATTCTTCCGGCATATACTGAGCCCAGATGGTGGCCCCCACCACATAGTGGACCAGGAACCGGGCCAGGCCGCCCACCAGGGTGCCGACAAAGATCCCCTTCTCCATTCTCCGGCAGACACCCGCCAGGCCCAGGGCGGTAAAGGCCACCAGGAAATCGCCGATGATGGACTGCCAGCCGATGGCCACACCGCCCTCGAAAATCATCTGGAGGGTGCCGAAGGCCAGACCCTCCACCAGGCCCCACTTGACCCCCCATCTTACGGCAAAGAGCAGGATGGGAGCCATAGC
The DNA here is from genome assembly GCA_017502545.1 of Ruminiclostridium sp. GTDB lineage: Bacteria > Bacillota > Clostridia > Oscillospirales > Oscillospiraceae > Evtepia. The sequence continues at coordinate 15,659 of JAFVUT010000164.1, read as the reverse complement.
CAGGTCGATGGACCCGCCCCAGGGCATCTTCCACAGGGGAAGCAAACTCAGGATCTGGGCCATAGCAATGAGCAGAGCTCCTTCACTGAGCATTCGTATCTTGTTGTTTCGCATGAGGTTCCTCCTTCATCTTTGAGGAAACTGCGCCTAAAAACAAAGAACCCTCTCAGGCCGGTCTGTCCGTCCTGCGAGGGAAACTCACTTGCGCAATTCCTACGCCGGCATTATCCGGATCAGGTTCCTGGGTCAGGGCGGCCATACGCCCAATCTCAGCCAGCTTGCGCCAGCACCCCGCTATTACTGCCCCAAAAGGGCCTTTCTGGGGCCATTATAGGCCTCTTCCCCGGCCTTGTCAAGGGTCCTCTTCCTCACCTTTTTGTGAAAACAGACAAAATATCCATTTTCTTCACAAAAATACTTGTAATTTTTCGTTATGTGGATATAATATTTCCTAATAGAGAGCAAAGTTTTTTTCATATCTATGCAGCCCCGAAGAGGTACGGTCCGGGAAGGAGAGCCCGGCCCCTGCCTTTTCCGTGCTGTGCAAAAAGGAGCGAGTACATATTATGGCAAAATACGTTTACCAATTTTCCGAGGGTAACCGCGACATGCGAAACCTGCTGGGCGGCAAGGGCGCCAACCTGGCCGAGATGACCCTGGCCGGCATGCCCGTCCCCCAGGGCTTCACCGTCACCACTGAGGCCTGCACCCGTTACTATGACGACGGCCGCACCATCGCACCCGAGATCCAGGAAGAGATCCTGAAGAACCTGGCCTGGCTGGAAGGTCACACCGGCAAGAAGTTCGGCGATCCCTCCAACCCCCTGCTGGTCTCCGTCCGTTCCGGTGCCCGTGCTTCCATGCCCGGCATGATGGACACCATCCTGAACCTGGGCCTGAACGACACCGTGGTGGAAGGCTTTGCCCAGTTCACCGGCAACCCCCGTTTCGCTTATGACTCCTACCGCCGCTTCATCCAGATGTTCTCCGACGTGGTCATGGAGCTGTCCAAGAAGCGCTTTGAAGAGATCATCGACGACCTGAAGGAGAAGAAGGGCGTCCAGCTGGACGTGGACCTGGACACCGAGGACATGAAGGAGCTGGTGGCCAAGTTCAAGGCCTTCTACAAGCAGGAGAAGGGCGTGGACTTCCCCCAGGACCCCAAGGAGCAGCTGATGGAAGCCGTCCGGGCCGTCTTCCGCTCCTGGGACAACCCCCGTGCCAACATCTATCGCCGCATGAACGAGATCCCCTACAGCTGGGGCACCGCCGTCAACGTCCAGTCCATGGTCTTTGGCAACTCCGGCAACCACTCCGGCACCGGCGTGGCCTTCACCCGCAACCCCGCCACCGGCGAGAAGGCCCTCTTCGGCGAATACCTGATCAACGCCCAGGGCGAAGACGTGGTGGCCGGTGTGCGCACCCCCTCCCCCATCTCTGAGCTGGAGAAGGAGATGCCCGAAGTCTACGCTGAGTTCGTGGCCATCGCCAACCGCCTGGAGAAGCACTACAAGGATATGCAGGACATGGAGTTCACCATCGAAAACGGCAAACTCTTCATGCTCCAGACCCGCAACGGCAAGCGCACCGCCGCCGCCGCGCTGAAGATCGCCGTGGACCTGGTGGACGAGGGCGAGATCACCGAGGAAGAGGCTGTCCTCCGTGTGGAGCCCAACCAGCTGGACGCTCTGCTCCACCCCACCTTCGACCCCGCTGCCCTGGCTGAGGCCATCGTCATCGGCAAGGGCCTGGCCGCCTCCCCCGGCGCTGCCGCAGGCCGGGTGGTCTTCACCGCCGAGGATGCCAAGGAGTGGGCCGACCGGAAAGAGAAGGTCATCCTGGTCCGTCTGGAGACCTCTCCCGAGGACATCGAAGGTATGCAGGTGGCCCAGGGCATCCTGACCGTCCGCGGCGGCATGACCTCCCACGCAGCCGTCGTTGCCCGCGGCATGGGCACCTGCTGCGTCTCCGGCTGCGGCGAGATCACCGTGGACTACGCTGCCAAGCAGTTCACCCTGGGCGGCGCTGTCTACAAGGAGGGCGACTGGATCTCCCTGAACGGTTCCACCGGTGAGATCTTCGCCGGCGCTGTTGCTACCGTCCCCGCTAACCCCAACTCCGGCGACTTCGGCCGCCTGATGGGCTGGGCTGACAAGTTCCGCCGCATGCAGGTCTGGACCAACGCTGATAACCCCCGTGACGCTGCCCAGGCTCGTGCCTTCGGTGCCCAGGGCATCGGCCTGTGCCGTACCGAGCACATGTTCTTCGAAGGCGACCGTATCAAGGCCATCCGCGAGATGATCGTTTCCGAGGACGTGGAGTCCCGTAAGAAGGCTCTGGCTAAGCTGCTGCCCTATCAGCAGGGCGACTTCGAGGGCATCTACGAAGCTATGGAAGGCTGCCCCGTTGTCATCCGCTTCCTGGATCCCCCCCTGCACGAGTTCCTGCCCACCGTGGAGGAAGACATCGTGGAGCTGGCCGGCGAGATGAACATCTCCGTCGAGCGCCTGAAGGACATCATCGAGGGCCTGCACGAGTTCAACCCCATGATGGGTCACCGTGGCTGCCGTCTGTCCGTCTCCTACCCCGAGATCGCTGAGATGCAGACCACCGCTGTCATCCAGGCTGCCATCGAGGTCCAGAAGAAGCACCCCGAGTGGAACCTGGTTCCCGAGATCATGATCCCCCTGGTTGGCGAGGTCAAGGAGCTGAAGTACGTCAAGGACGTGGTGGTGTCCGTGGCCGACGCCATCATCGCCGAGGCCGGCGTGGAGATGAAGTACATGGTGGGCACCATGATCGAGATCCCCCGTGCCGCTCTCACCGCTGATGAGGTGGCTCAGGAGGCCGAGTTCTTCTCCTTCGGCACCAACGACCTGACCCAGATGACCTTCGGCTTCTCCCGTGACGACGCCGGCAAGTTCCTGGGCTACTATTACGACACCAAGATCTACGAGTCCGACCCCTTCGCACACCTGGACCAGACCGGCGTGGGCAAGCTGGTGGAGATGGCCGCCAAGCTGGGCCGCCAGACCCGCCCCGACCTGAGCCTGGGCATCTGCGGTGAGCACGGCGGCGACCCCACCTCCATCGACTTTTGCGACAAGGTGGGCCTGGACTACGTCTCCTGCTCCCCCTTCCGTGTGCCCATTGCACGCCTGGCCGCAGCACAGTCCACCCTGAAGAAAAAGGGCTGATTTTCTGAACATAGCAAAGGGAGGTCCCATCGGGACCTCCTTTTTTGCTTTCTCGAGGGCTGATCTGCTGCGGCATTGGCATATCGGCAGAGATCCGCCCTCTCCGTCTGCTTCGCAGCCAGCTCCCCCAGAGGGGGAGCCAAGAGCCTTACTCTTCCAGTTTCCTTCTCTATTGAAACACGCTTGTCGTTTCACTGGGAAAATCCGTCAGATAGATCGGGCTCACCGCCGGGACATAGTAGGCCCCGTAGGTCTTGAGCCCTTCGGCCATCTCACCGGGCGGATCGGTCAGCTCCACCCAGAACTTATAGTAGGGCTGGAATACTTCGTTGGCATTCCCTGTCACATAGACCAGCTCCTCTTTCCCGATGGCCTCCCGGGTGACCCCTCCGTACTCCTCCGGCACCGAGGTGAGACAGTCCCCAGCCAGGAGCAGGTCCCGGGCCTCCTCCAGAGAGAGGATGCCGTAGTCCCCCAGCTTCTCGGCGGATCCCAGCAGGTCCCCCCAGCCCATCATCCACACCTTCCCCGCTTCATCCTGGGCGAAGGTGGCCCGGGCAAAGTTGTAGCGGAGGATGGCCTCGGTCTGGGCTTCTCCCCCCTTCCAGGCCTCCCGGTGGGGGAAGGGCTCCCCGGCAAAGCTGTAGTCCGTCCAGGAGGCATCCACCCTGCAGCCCGCCAGGGCCTGGGCGGCCTCCAGGGTCCAGGGGGCAGTGAACTCCGCCGTGATCCAGCCGTTGCCGCTGACCCGGATGGTCCCCCGGTCGGTCTGGGCCGTAAGGCTATAGGATCGATCTCCCTCCTGGGCAGGTTCCCAGGTCTTGGCAGTGATGGTGGCGTTCATCTTCCGGGCGGTCTCTTTGGCCAGAGCCAGCATCTCCCGGTCGGAGAGCCAGGCCGGGGCACCGGCCCCGTCGGTGTAGGCCAGATTCCGGTAGACCGGCAGGGTCTCCAGTTGGGTCTCCGGGGTCCAGGGGTTGGACTGAGAGAGCTCGGCCACATCATAGACCATGACCCCCTCGAACCCCATCCCCTCCTGGAGGAGCTGGGCCGACAGCATGGGCAGGGTCTCCTCTGCGGGCAGGTCCCGGGGCTCCGCCCGGACCAGCGCCGTCCCCAGACAGACCAGCACCAGGCAGGCCGCCGCCAAGAAGGGCCACCGGGGGCGTTTTTTCCTGGTGTGCAGGACTTCCTCGATGTACATGGTGTCGATTTGCCCCAGAGCCTGGGACAGTTCCTCCCGGGTCATACCCGCACCCCCCTTTCTTCCAGATAGCTGCGCAGGGCCTTCCGCAGGCGGGTGAGCCGCACGGAGGCGTTCTTCTCGCTGATGCCCACCCGGGCTCCGGCCTCCCGAACGGAGTCGGCAAACCAGTACCGCCCCAGAAAGAGGACCCGGTCCTTGGGGGGAAGGCGCCCCAAAAAGTCGTTGAGCAGTTCCGCCAGTTCCCGGGCCTCCCACTCCTCTGCCGGGTCGGTGCCGCCGGAGACACAGTCCCCCAGCTCCTCCAGGGCCAAGGCATACCGGCTGTCCCGCTTGGCCGCCCGATTGGCCCGATACCGGGTGATGGACAGGTTTCGGACGATTTTGCACAGGTAGGCCCGGAGGGGATCGGGCCGCTTGGGGGGTACCGTGTTCCACACCCCCAGGTAGGCATCGCTGACGCATTCCTCGGCATCCCGCCGGTCGGATAAGATCCCGTTGGCCAGACTGTGGCAGAGGGGGCCGTACTTCTCCGCCAGGGCGGGAATGGCCTCCCGGGACCGCCGGAAAAACAGGTCGATGATCTTGCTGTCCTCCATGTGGCTCCCTCCTTTCTATCTATTCTCTCGAAAAATTTCCCCGGATGCTACAGATTTTTCAAACTTTTTTCGCCGTATGATTTCCTCTCCTCTGCCGTATACTAAGGCGAGGTGATTTTTGTGCGTGCGAAATGGAAAACTCTGGTCATTGCTCTGGTCATTCCCCTGGGGGTGGGGGGCCTGTCCGCCCTGCTGACCCGAAAGGAAATGGATGCCTTTTCCCATCTGAACCAGCCGCCCCTGTCTCCCCCCACCTGGCTCTTCCCGGTGGTGTGGACCATCCTCTTCCTCCTCATGGGGCTGGCCTCCTGGCTGGTGTACCGGTCCGATGCCCCCGACGGGGTCATCCGGCGAGCCCTGACGGTCTACGGCATCCAGCTGGGGGTGAATTTCCTCTGGTCCATCCTGTTTTTCAATTTGAAGTGGTATCTCTTCTCCTTCTTCTGGCTCCTGCTCCTGTGGGGTCTCATCCTGGTGACCATGATCCTCTTCTTCCCAATCCGAAAGCCTGCCGGATGGCTGCTGGTCCCCTATGTCCTGTGGGTTACCTTTGCAGGATACTTGAATTTTGGCATTTATTTATTAAACTGAACAGAATTCCAAAAAGGGTGCGCCGCAAGTGTTGCGGCGCACCCTTTTGCATTTGATCCGTCCCGCAGGGACACCACAACTGCCCCAACGGGGCAATTTCACTCGGCCAAAGGCCGAATTTCACACGCCGCGGGCGTATTTCACTGAGCCGAAGGCTCAATTTCACGAGGGCCTGCATAGGCCCTCATCACGGCACACTCCGAAGGAGGTGCCAGTGACAACCCCAGCAGGTGCTCCATCTCATACAGCATCTCCTCCCGGGTCCGTCCCGTGCGGCCGCTGGCCAGGGCCATCTCCAGGGCGGAAAAGGGGAGCATCTTGCTCCGGCACTGATAGAACCGAATAAATTGGGTGTGATCCTTGCACCGCTCAATGGCACAGCTGGTGTGAAGGGCCTTTTTGTCGTCCCGGGGCGGGGTCCAGCCGCATTCGGCCACCAGAATGTCCTTCACCTTGTTCCAATCGTAAGTACCCCCGGCGATCCTGTCCAGATCCAGATGGACAAAGGCCGGGACCTGCCCGCACCGGTCGGACCGGCGGATGGCTCGTTTCAGGGGCGGCAGAAATTCCGGCACGGCCCGGATGGCTTCCACGATATTGCTCACCAGCTCACTGTCGTAGCCGCTGCGGCGTTTCACCCAGTTGTCCCCATAGGCCAGTTGCTTCATGGTCATGAGGGTCTGGAACTGGCCCTGCTTCAGGAGCGGGCGCAGGGTCAGGACCCGGCCCAGGTTGAACAGGGCGGTGAGCCCCCGGCTCTGCCAGAAGGTATAGGCCAGCCGGGGTGCCATGTGGTTGTAGTACAGCCCCAGCATCTGGACCGGCTCGTTCCCCGCCAGGAAATAGGGCACCCGCTGCTCCACCAACGTGGGGTAGAACAGCAGGTAGGCCAGGGAGGGACAAGCGCAGGTGTTCTCGCTGAGGGCATAGAGCCGCGTATAGAACCGCCGCAGATGGGCCTCGTTCACCCGGTGGGACACAAATTCCACCCGGTCGAAGGCTTTCCTGGCGTTTTCCATGCTCTGCCGGGCGGAGTCCGACAGGAAGGGGATCTCCCAGGTGAGGGCCAGCACCCGCAGGCCCTTGACCTTGGAGAGGTAGTAGAGCAGATAGGTGGAGTCCTTGCCCCCGGTGTAGAAGAGGGCGCAGTCGAACCGGCCCGACCGGGAGGGCGGGATGTCCTCCACCACCGGCAGGATGCTCACCAGGTCCCGGGTATCCTCCGCCGTCTGACAGAGGGGACAGCGGCCCGCCTCATCGAATTCCAACCCGGGGAGGATGAAGTCGTTGGCACAGCAGGAGGTGCAGAACCGGGCCTCCCGGAGGGAGGTGGGCAGGGGGCGAAGGTCCTCCTCTGTCACCACCTGGACTCCCAACAGAGGGCCAAGGGCGGCTTTCTGAGGCGCCGTCAGGTCACAGGGAAGTCTTTGGATGATGCCCCTCTGCTCCCTAGTGATCTTAACTAAATTTTTGAACAACCGGTCTTTGTTCCGAAGGCCGTAGTAGTAGAGGCCCCCGTCCTCCAGCTTCCAGCGGGTCTGCAGGTGGTACATAGGCTCCCTCCTTCCTGTTATTTTGCTCATTATAGCACAGGAAGGAGGTATTTCTCAACCAAATAAGCTCTCCCTCTGGGAGAGCTGGCACCGAAGGTGACTGAGAGGGCGAATTTCTGCCGATATCCCAATACCGCAACGACTCCGCCCTCTCCGTCTCGCCTTACGGCGATCCACCTCTCCCGGAGGGAGAGGTTGTTCGTCTGCTCAGCACAACTGCCCCAACCCAGGAGGCCAAAGTAACTGCGGTGAGAACCAGCAGCATCACCCAGGCAAAGCGGTAAGACCCGGCGGCATCATACACCGATGCCACCGCCAGGGACCCCAGGGACAGGCCCACCTGGGAAAAGCTGTTGACGATGCCGTAGGCCCTGCTGTAGTTCTCCTTGCCGAAGACCTCGGCGGTGAGCAGAGGCGGGGTCACCGTGCCGATGGCGTTCCCCAGGCCGAAGACCACCGCCATGGCGTAGAGCATGGCCACGCTCCTGGCAGACAGGAGGATGAACACGAAGGACAGCCCAAAGAGGATGCAGGCGTAGGTGGTGCTCACCACCACCCCGAACCGGTCGTTGACCCACCCCAAAATCAGCTTGCCCCCGATGCTGATGAGGGAGTAGGCCGAGATCACCGCCGCCTGGACGGCCGGACCGTGGCTCTCCTGCATGGCGGGCGGGAAGTGGCCCAGGGCCCCTGCATTGATGAGGCCGTTGGTGAGCATGCCGATGAGAAGGAGCCAGAAGAAGAAGGTCCCCAGGGGCAGATGGAAGTCCCCGGCTCCTGCCTGGGCGGCAGGCTGTCCCCCCAGGGGTTCCAGGCCCAGGTCCTCCGGCCGTTTCCGCAGAAGGAAGAGGGCGGCGGGGAGGGCGACGACCAGAATGATCCCGGCCATGAGCCGGTAGGAGGCCCGCCAGCCGTAGCTCTCCAGGAAGAAGGTGAGGACGGGACTAAAAATGGTCCCCCCTACCCCGATCCCCGCCATGGCCAGGCTCATGGCCAGACCCCGTCGGGCGGTGAACCAGTTGGTCACCATCATGGAGACCGGGATCAGGGTGGCGTTTAAATAAAATACCCCTAAAAACAGGGAACTGATATAGAGATGGATGGGGCTCTGGGCCAGGGAGTAGGAAAAGTAGCTGGCGCAGTAGCCCAAGATGCTCACCGACTGGATGACCCGCATATTCCCACCCGCCAGAAACCGGGTGACAAAGGGGGACAGGAAGATGCCCAGGGCCTGGAGGACGGTGTTGGCCAGGGTAAAGGCACTGCGGGAGATCCCCAGGTCCTCGGTCACATAGAGCAGATACTTATTGCTCAGAGCCATGATGGGGGGTACCATGGTCATGGTAATGAGGATGCACCCGGCCACCACCCACCAGCCGTAAAAGATCTTGCGCTGTTTCATGGCCCCACCTCAGGAATGGTGCTTGAGCCATTCAAAAGCGCACTGGGCGTGGATGGCCGCCCCATAGGCCAGAGCCCTCTCGTCAAAGAGGACCTTGGGGTTGTGGTGGCCGTGGGGATTCCCCTCCACCCTGGCTCCCAGCTGGAAGTAGACGAAGGGGACCTGTTCCGACAGGAAGGCCACGTCATCCGAAGCGGTGAAGGGCTGGGCCTGGTACACCTTTCCGCCGCCCATAGCCTCCAGATAACCAACTAAATTTTTTAACAGGTCCGGATCACAATAGCAGGAGGGCACATCGGAGAGGACCTCATACTCCACCCGTACCCCAAAGGCCACCGCCAGGCTGTCGGTGATGGTCTTCATCCGCTGGACCAGCTTGGCCCGCAGGTCCTTGTGGTAGGTCCGCAGGGTCCCCTGGAGGACGGCAGTCTGGGGGATGACGTTGGGGGCCGACCCGGCAGAGAACTGGCCCAGGGTCAGAACGGCGGTCTCTGACGGCGGGGTCTCCCGGGCCATGAGACCCTGGAAGGCCTGGTAGATGTGGAGCCCTGCCTGGATGGGGTCAGTGCCCAAATGGGGCATGGCCCCGTGGCAGCCCTTCCCGGTGATGGTCAGCTTGAACCCGTCACAGGAAGCGCTGATGCTCCCAGCACAGTACCCCACAGCAGGGGCTTCTTTTTCCAGCATCACGTGCATCCCCGAGGCGGCATCCACCCGGGGGTTCTCCAGGACCCCGGCCCGGATCATGGCTTTGGCCCCCTGGAAGCCCTCCTCATTGGGCTGGAACATGAGCTTGACGCAGCCGGCCAGCTCCTCCTCCCGCTCCTTCAGCATCCGGGCGGCCCCCAGGAGCATGGCGGTGTGCATGTCATGGCCGCAGGTGTGGGCGTTGCAGGTCTGGGACCGGAAGGGCAGGTCGCTGTCCTCCCCCATGGGCAGGGCATCCATGTCCCCCCGGAGGAGGTAGGTCTTCCCGGGTTTCTTTCCCCGGACCAGGGCCACGATGCCCCCGGGACAGATCTCTTTCGGCTCCAGACCCATGGACCGGAGCTGTTCCTTCACATAGGCGGTGGTCATGGGCAGATCGTTTCCGATCTCGGCGTGCTGGTGGAGATACCGCCGGTGGGCGGTGATCTCTTCGGCCAGTTCCCCGGCCCGTTTCAGAAAATGGTTCATACGGATCCCCTCACTTTGATGGAATGATGGGTTCAGTATGTGCAGATCAGGCAGATTCCACGCATGATAGATGCAAAAAGTCACTCCTGCCAATGACAGAAGTGACTTTTTTACTCCGCAGATCATTATTTTGAAATCAGCAAATCAATAAACTCATAGGCTTTTTCAACATCAATTGTTGACCCGTTGGGAGAATCAAAAATCCCCTTTAACTTCTGGCCAACAAACTGTATCACACCACGAGTGTTGCGTCCCGCCCAGTGGTGCTGAACATAAGTGGCTTCGAGCAACCTTTCATCCAGTGATGAGCACAACCTTGCAATAATATGTCCATCGCCATCAACACCAAGAAGATATATCATATAAACCGTTTTTTGCTTCGCAAAGAACTCTAACAATTTATCAATATTATATGCTTTTGGATTCCCATCCAAGAAAAGAAATTTTGTCTTGATGTCAGTTTCTGTATGGTAGCAGGGATATTCTTTTGAGTAATCGCCTAGCTTATCTTCCGTCTTAAACTCTGGCAACGGTCTTTTGTTGTTGAGCGCATCGATAATCCGGGACTTGAGATCGGACCCATTATCGGTGATTAAGTATTCGATGATTCTACCTCTAATATTATTGTTGTCAATAAATGCCGCAATGGCAATTTCTCCCTGTACCTTTGACACTCGGGCATCCAAATCCTCTTTCAAATCCTGATACTCCGGTGATGTGACGAAGGATCGTGCACGCGGAACTGCTTCCATGATTTGCTCCCTGATCTCTTCCGTCACATTAAATCTGGGGTTACGCCCAACTATGTCATTCGTACTTTCTACCAAACGCTCCAAATTATCCTGAAAGGAAAGACCGGCATGATAGGCATACATAGCTTCAAAGTTTTCAGGCGCATTCTCAAGAGAATTATACTCCATCATAATATCGCTGCAGTCTATACTGCCACGAATGTTGTCTACTCGCAGAGTTTTAGACGAGTGACTTACTTTTTTCAAAAACGTGGTATTTATGAGAAGTAAGTGGTTCTCAATGCGGGTTACAATACAATAAATCAAAGGCCGATGATCATAGTTTTTGATTTTTGACAGGGCTAATACTGTGTTTGCAACCCTCTTGCGATTGTTTTTTCCATTCCAACCAAAACGAATGGAAAAGTCATCGCAATAGTAAATCTTCCCCTCTTGAATAAGTGAAAACTCTTTCTTGACAGCTTCCGCAAGTTTATCTTTGTCAGCGATCCCGTTATGCGCGCCAATAAAGGTAACCAGTCGGTTTATAACACTGGAGTTATACATTCTTTTTCACCCCGCTCAATATTTGCTACTTTTATCGCTTTCTTTGCAGAGCATTTGTATTCCGTTCCCAGAATACACCATCCGTATATCCCTGTATGGAGGGATCGCTGTCAGCCATCTCCAACCGTTTTTCTGCCCACACGCAATACTGTGGATTGATCTCAATACCAACATAGTGCCGGTTCAGTTTCTTGGCAGCAACAGAGGTCGAACCAGAGCCAAGAAACGGATCCATGATAACATCTCCTGGGTTGGAACTTGCCAGAATCAACTTGGCCAACAGCTTCTCTGGTTTCTGAGTGGGATGCGCTGTATTCTCCGGCATGGACCAATAGGGGATAGAAATATCATCCCAAAAATTAGATGGATATGTATTTCTGAAATTGCCGTTCTCCGTTTCTTCCCAGTCTTTGGGTTTTCCATTCACTTTATATGGTGCAATTACTTTTCTCCGAATCTTTACATCTTCCACATTAAATGTGTATTTCTTGGATTTTGTTGCAAACCAAATATCCTCCATACCATTTTTCCAATTGGAAAGGGCACCTCTACCCTTTTCTCGCTGCCATGTGATTCTGTTTTGAATATGGAAGTACTTTTTAAGCACTCTGCCGACCGATGGGCTGGATACCCAGTCGCAGCAGACATATATGGTAGCAGTATCCTTTAAGGCAGGAAGAATGGCTCGAATCCATGACTCGGTATATTCTTCGTAGTCATCATCCGTCAGCTTTTTGAATCTTTTCCCATGGAAATTCTTATCAAGATTATACGGCGGATCGACGATAAGTAAATCAACAAAATTATGGGGTACATTTTTTAATACCTCAAAGGTGTCCCCCAAAATCGTCTTATCAGTAATAGCATCAACGACCGTCGGCTGGTTTACCGATATACACCGCTCTAAATAGCAAGCGCCGTCTTCGATGCTTATATCGATCGTTTTATTTCGTTCAGACTTCATGCTCGCAATCCTTTCAGCGAATGATTTCTCCTATGGTTATCAGGCTACTCACTAAAAACAATCTTACTTCCCCGGACGGCCCATGATCTCCTTCACCAGGTCAGCCACGGAGACCTCTCCCCGCAGGAGGCGGAGACAGTCCTGTTCGGTCTGGTCAGTCACTTCAAAGCCCTCCATACGGGTGGAGGCCAGCGCACTGCGCAGTGCATCATATTCTCTGTCGCTCATGGAATAACCTCCTGATGTTTGAAATGTTATGTTTATTATATCTCGTGTTGCCGGAAAAGTACAGACTCACACGCAAACCAAATTAGTGATATATCGCTTTCGCGATATGATATACGGCCTTGCCGTATGATATATTTGCCAGAGGCAAATATGATATAATATCCGTTCCATCATATGACGCAGGCATATATCATCCCTCGAAGAGGGATATCATATCGAAGATATATCACCCGTGACCAACGGGAACGGATATCATTGGAAAAGCCCGATTTGTCTTTCGACAAATCGGGCTTTTCCATGGAGCTGGTGACGTGACTCGAACACGCGACCTGCTGATTACGAATCAGCTGCACTACCGACTGTGCTACACCAGCCTATAAACTTGCGGATAATATATTACCACAAAAAGACTGTCAAGTCAATCCCTTCCTGCTATACATAGTGTATAGCAGAGCGGAACCCCCGATTTCCAAGGGTTCCGCTCCGGCATTTTGGTCTGATGGGCGGAAACTCTACAGAGAGTTTTCCACTTTTTCCACCGATTCGTCCACAAATGGTATTTCTATCGCAGACAGTTGTCGGTTCAATACTGCAAAGAGATGTCCCGGTTGGCGAAGGCGTTCAGGTCGGTGCCCGCCCGGACCCCGGCCAGATACTCATAGTAGCCCTGGCTGCCGATCATGGAGCCGTTGTCCCCGCAGAGCTTCAGAGGGGGCATGTACAGCTGGCAGCCGTCCTTCTGACAAGCTGCTTCCAGGTCCCGGCGGATGCGGGAGTTGGCGGCCACGCCGCCCACCACGGCCACCTTGCCGTAGCCCTTCTGCCGGGCGGCGAACATGGTCCGGGGGACCAGCTCCTCGCTGACGGCGGCGGAGAAGGAGGCGGCCAGGTCGGAAACCGGCAGGTCCTCCCCCTTCTGCTGGGCATTGTGGATCAGGTTCAGCATGGCGGTCTTGAGACCGGAGAAGGACATATCCAGAGGGGCATCGTGGATGTGGACCCGAGGCAGGGGGAAGGCCTTGTCGTCACCCCCCTGGGAGGCACGGTCCAGAGGACCGCCGCCGGGGTAGCCCAGGCCCATGACACGGGCGATCTTGTCAAAGCACTCGCCGGCGGCGTCGTCCCGGGTGGCCCCCAGGATCTCCATCTCGGTGTAGTTCTTCACGTCCACGATGAGGGAGGTGCCGCCGGAGACGCACAGGCACACGAAGGGGGGCTCCAGGTCGGGGTGGGCGATGTAGTTGGCGGCGATGTGGCCACGGACATGATGGACAGGGATCAGGGGCACCCCCAGGGAGAAGGCCACGGACTTGGCAAAGTTCACCCCCACCAGCACGGCTCCGATGAGGCCGGGGGCGTAGGTGACGGCCACGGCGTCGATCTCCTTTCGGGTGATGCCCGCCTTGGCCAGGGCCTCGTCGGCCAGGTTGGAAATGACCTCGATGTGCTTGCGGGAGGCCAGCTCGGGCACCACGCCGCCGTAGATCTTGTGCATCTCCACCGAGGAGGCGATGCAGTCGGCCAGGACCTCCCGGCCGTCCTTCACCAGGGCCACGGCGGTCTCGTCACAGGAGGATTCTACTGCAAGAATGATCATAGGGTATCTTCCTTTCTTTCCAGCCCGGGCAGGTCGGACTGCTCAGCCCAGGACTCCGGGGGCTCCAGGGGATGGTCCGGGTCCCGGGGGATCTGGATAAATCGGTCATAGGCCCACTGGCTGAACTGCCGCCGGTACAGGGCCTTGTGGGCTTCCAGGGCCTCATCCCGGGTCCCCTTTCCGCTGGGGGAGCACAGGCACACGGCGTAGTGGACCCCGAAGAGGACGCAGTCATAATCCAAAAAGGTAAAGCCGCACCGGCGGTAGAAGTCCATGCGGCGCTCCCGCAGGGGGTCGTGGTCGCCTCCGTCAGTGGCCTCGGACTCCACGATGATGCCGTCCCAATGTGCGAACTTCTCCCGCAGGAGATCCAGGATGCGGGCACCCAGCCCCCCGTTGCGCCGGGAGGCGGTGACCCCCAGGTAGTCGATGAGGACGTACTGTCCCCCGGGGCTCTCCCACAGAAGGGCGTAGCCCACCAGGTCTGCCCTTTCATAGGCACCAACGGGGTGATAGAGGCCGCTGGCACAGAGCTTCTCCATGGCGGCGAAGGGTTTCAGCTCTTCCGGCGGGAAGGCCTCGGAGAGTTCATGTGCATGGAGCCACTTCAGCTCCTCTAAATCCAGTTCACGCAGCGTCATCTCGTAAACTCCCTGGTCAGCAGGAGGGCATCCTCCTTGGGGTTGTCATAGTAGTTGGGGCGGCGGCCGACCTCCCGGAAGCCGTGCTTCTGATACAGGGCCACGGCGGGGGTGTTGGAGGGGCGGACCTCCAGGGTGAGGAAGGCCAGGTTGGCCTGACCGAACCGGATAAACACATCCAGCAGCTGATCGGCGATCCCCATCCGGCGGCAGGAGGGCCGGACGGCCACGTTGTCGATGTAGCCCTCGTCCAGGATCACGTGGAGACCGGCGTAGCCCAGAACGGAGCCGTCCTCCCCCTCGGCCACGATGAAGGAGACGGTGTCGTTGTATAATTCTTCTTCCAGCATGGCCTCGTTCCAGGGAGTGGAGAAGCACAGGCGCTCCAGCTCGGCCACCCCAGCCAGGTGGGAACGGTCCATGGGGACCAGTGTGTAGTTCATAAAGTTTTCTCCTTTTATTGGGGAGTTTTCCGCACTGCACGAAATATCGTACCGTCCAAGTATGTAGGGGCGAACTGCGTTCGCCCGCGGGCGATTCGTGAATCGCCCCTACGAACACGGTGGGTTTCGCACAACCCCAAAGCCTCCCTCCCCGAGGGAGGTGGCCCGCCGAAGGCGAGACGGAGGGAGTTAGTCACTGCAAGGTTACGCATGCTCCCCCAGTCAGCTTCGCTGACAGCCCCCTCCCGGAGGGGGCCTTTCCGTAACGGAAATGGTATTCGTAGGGGCCGATTCCATATCGGCCCACTCTGCATGTCTTTTTACCCCTTCGCCTCCGCCCAGCTGCGGCCGGCTCCGGCATCGGTCACCAGGGGGACGGCAAACTGGCCGGCGGCTTCCATCTCCTCACAGAGGAGCTTTCGCACCAGGTCCTCCTCCTCTGCGGGACACTCCACGATGAGTTCGTCGTGGACCTGGAGGATGAGCCGGGCTTTCAGCCCCTCTGCCCGGAGCCGCTCATCCACCCGGATCATGGCAATCTTCATCACGTCGGCGGCGGTGCCCTGGATGGGCATGTTCAGAGCCACCCGCTCGCCGAAGGAACGGAGGTTAAAGTTGGAGGACTGAGCTCCGGCAGCCAGCGGCGGCGGCCCATGAGGGTAGCCACATAGCCGTCCTCCTTGCCCTTCTTCTTGATGTTGTACATATACTCCCGGACCCCGGCAAAGGTGGCCAGGTAACGCTCCATGTACTCCCTTGCCTCCTT
>JAFVUT010000163.1 GCA_017502545.1 Ruminiclostridium sp. | reverse complement strand
TGGGGACCCTCACCGTCCTGGTGGACGGCCAGGAACGGACCAAGCTGACTCTGGTGGCTGAGACCGGGGTGGAGCGGCTGTCCCTGGGTGAGATATACAAAGGGCTACTCTGCACCTTGTTCTGCATTGCATAAAAGGAGGCTTCCCATCACGGGAAGCCTCCTTACTTATTGGCCGAAGCCGAAATGAGTTCCTTGTGTTTTTCTTGTCGTGATGGGCAGATTCTCCTGTCGGAATACAGACAGCATCAATCCAATGAGGTACATATCCATGACCAGTACCATATTCCCACTGAACAGCGGAAAATGGGCAAACAGGATCACGATGCCAAAATTCATCCCCAGGGACACCACAGTCCGAAACACCATAGGCATCACGATGGCCAGCACCGTCAGTTTCGCTAAGGTATTTTTCTGCCGCAGGCCTTTCACCAGAAGGCAGATGGTCAGCAGGAGGAAAGCCAGGATCAGGGCCAGGAAGGGTCCCCAGCCCAGCTTATGGACCATGGTGGTCAGCAGGAAATCCCCCTGCCCCTGGGGCATCATCAGCTCGTAGGGATGTTCCCCTATCCAGGTACCCTCACCCATCCAACGGGCCGACTCTAACGCCTGACGAGCATTCATCCCTGTGTATCCGTACCCCATGGGGTCCAACTCCGGGCGGAATCCGCAAAGCAAGCGATTGTTCATGTAATCGGAGGTCAGCACTCGTACAACACCCCAACCTCCAGCGAACAGGACCCCTGCGCTTAAAATCCCAACCCCTGCTTTCCTTCCGATCCCATACCAGTCTTTCCAGGCCAGGAACAGCAATAACAGCATCCCAGTGGCTAACAGAACCAGAAAGTCAAACATCAGACCATCGGCACCGGAAACAAACCGCACCGCCAGAAGCGGTATGATTCCAAAGGCAGAAAGCAAGAATCCTCTCCATTTCGTTCCCCGCCAGGAATATACCCAAACAGCAAAGGCCAAAGGATAAAAGGCAGACAGATAGGACATATAGTGAAGACCGATGGTTTCCAGCCCCACCACGGCAGCACCCAAAAGCAGTGCAGCCAGGTAGATTTGTTTTCCGTAATGCCCAAGGAATGTGTAATCCAGAAAGTAGCCCAAAAACAGGCACCCGATGCCAAGGACTAAGGCCAGCACAGTTTCCGGGACGTCGGCAGTGGCTGTAGGCCATTCCACGCCAGCGGTCAGAAACAGGCGGAAAACCACCCCGGCCACAGCAACTGTAACTGCAAGGAGCAGAAGTCCCCACTGGGGCTTGGGGCGGTGCACTCTGTCCAAGCCCTGTCCCACGGCAACTGCATCTCCCATTTGCAGAACGGCTTCCGCCTGGGCCTCTTCCTCAGACATACCCTCCGCCAGACAGGCATCCCGCTGGTCCAGTAGATGGGTCCGAAGTTCCTCCAGAAGGGCGGGCTTGGCCCGCTTCCACCGGATCTGTTCTCCTGCCATGGTCAGATAGGTTTCGATGCGGTCAGACATTTCAGGCACCTCCTTCCAGCACCCGAAGCATGGCATCGGCATAGGTGCGCCACTCCGTCTCCTTTTCTGCCAACTGGCGGCGGCCACCGTCGGTGAGATGGTAGTACCGGCGGGGGCGGGCTGTTCCCACATCCTCCTCCCAGGCCTCAATATACCCCTTCTGTTCCAGGGAATGCAGGAGGGGGTAAAGGGTCCCGGATTTCAGTTCAAAGGTTTGATCCGACCGGCGGCGCAGCTCTTCCACCATCTGATAGCCGTATTTATCGCCGCTCTCCAGGAGTTTCAGCACCAGAAGGGCCGTGCTCCCGGCCAACAGGCTTTTGTCTATGGTCATTTCAACTCCCCCTTTATGTAGATTATCTACCTATATAATATATCGACTATCTACCTATGTCAAGGGGTGTGTGAAATCGTAAGAACAAAAGCAGGAATAGTCGTTCCCCTCATCAGTCTGCTTCGCAGACAGCTTCTCCCCAGGGAGAAGCCTTGCCGGCAACTGCAACCTTGACATTTCTCCCCTCAGTCATTACAATATAACACGATTTTTGACACACCACTCTGAAAGAGGTTTTCCATATGAACACCATTTATCTGGACCACGCCGCCACCACCCGGGTAATCCCCGAGGCCGCCCAGGAGGCCCTGCGGGTCATGACCCAGGAGTACGGCAACCCCTCCTCCCTCCACCATCTGGGTGTCCAGGCCGCCAAGGATCTGGCCGCCCGCCGGGAGACCGTGGCCAAGACCCTGGGCTGCAAGGCCGAGGAGCTCTTCTTCACCTCCTGCGGCACCGAGGGGGACAACTGGGCCATCCAGCTGGCCATTCACCTGAACCGCCACAAGGGCAAGCACATCATCACCACCTCCATCGAGCACTCCGCCGTGCTGGAACCCATCAAGAAGCTGGAGACCCAGGGCTACGAGGTCACCTATCTGGACCCCGACGCCAACGGCCGGGTCACCCTGACCGACCTGGAAGCCGCCCTCCGGCCCGACACCGTCCTGGTGGCCATGATGCTGGTGAACAACGAGACCGGCGCCATCCAGCCCGTGGCCGATGCCGCCCGCCTGCTGAAGCGGAAGAAGTCCAGCGCCTTCCTCCACTGCGATGCCATCCAGGGCTTTTTGAAGATCCCCTTCACCGTCAAGAGCCTGGGAGCCGACACCATCGCCATCAGCGGCCATAAGATCGGCGCCCCCAAGGGCATCGGCGCTCTGTACATCAGCCCCAGGCTCCACCCCATCCAGCCCATGATCCGAGGGGGCGGCCAGGAGCGGAACATGCGCTCCGGCACTGAGGCCACCGCCCAGATCGCCGCCTTTGCCGCCGCCTGTAAGGCAGGCCATGAACAGCTCCAGGCCCACACGGACTACCTCACCGACCTGAAGGCTTACACCTTGGCCAAGCTCCGGGAGACCGTCCCCGGTCTGGTGGTGGTCTCTGAGGGTGACGCCCCCCACATCTGCGCCATCTCCCTCCCCGGCCGTCCCAGCCAGGTGGTGGTGCGGTATCTGAGCGACAAGGGGATCTGCCTGTCCTCCGGCTCTGCCTGCCACCGGGGTAAGGCCAGCCATGTGTACGCCGCCATGAACCTGTCCAAGCCCACCCGGGACGGGATGCTCCGGGTGTCCTTCGGCCCTTCCAACACCAGGGAGGAGATCGACGCCCTGGCGGGGGCATTGTTAGCCGCAACCAAGGATCTGGTGGCGGCGGTGAAGTAAAAACGACACCCCGTTCTTTGGGCCGATGAGGGCATCGGCCCCTACAGGGATGCGGGCGGATATGGAATCCGCCCCTACGAATACCAAACAAAAAGACCTTTCCGCCTCGGCGGAAAGGTCTTTTT
>JAFVUT010000162.1 GCA_017502545.1 Ruminiclostridium sp. | reverse complement strand
TACACGCACAGAAGGAAGTCCCTCGGTTTACGATCAGCTCTTCCAGGTTTAAGCTCTTTCCCGCTTCCACCTGTCCCGGTTTCAGGCTTCTCACCGCTGTTTTGATCTCTCCCGAAATGGTCAGGCTGTCAAAGCCATCGGCCAGCTGATAGTTCCCGCTGACGGACAGGCCTTCCACCAGGATGTCATGGTACCCAACATATCTGCTGGCAAATTTAGCTTTCTCATACTCCAGAGTTACCGTTTCCCCGTTCACCGTGGTCTGGATGACCGGCTCCGCTGTAATTGTTCTGTCATAGATTTTCACATACGGTTCCTGTCCCGCAAAATCCGCCGCCGTCAGGACGTGCGGTTCCGTGGCCAATGCCGTGGGCAAGGGCAGCAGCGACAAAAGCATTGCCAGGAGCATTCCTACACTGATCATACGTCTTTTCATCAAGATCCCTCCAGTTTTCTCTCAAAAAAGCATAACGGCAGAGAGCGGTCAAACGCCACCCTCTGCCTTTCCTTCATTCGATTTTTGTCAGCAGATCTTCCAGCTCCTGCCGGACCTGGGCGATCTCCTCCTGCATCTGGATGTCCTGCTGACTCAAATTCTCCATGATCCCCTGGATCTCCGTCTTCACCCGGCGCACCCGCTCCTGGGACTTGTTGATCTCATCCTGGACGGCCCAGTCTGTAAAAATGTTGTCAAAAAAGACATCAAAAAACTGGGTGGACCCGTCCATGGTAAAGGTCAGGTCCGCATCGACGGACACATCCACCAGTTCGGTCTTGAATCGGCGCAGGGCCAACTGCAGACCCTCCACCTTGCCCTGGGCCTCGTCAATGGCCTCGTGCTTGAACATGGAGGACAGAAGTCCCCCTCCGAACAGATCCATGGTGCCCCAGTCCTCTGCCGTGCTGAGACTGGACAGAATATCATCGGCGGCGGTCAGGGCCGCTTGACCTGCCGCCTGGGCCTCGCAGATCTCCCGGCGCTGACCCTCCAGATAAGCATTGCGTTCCTCCAGGTCCAGGATGGACCGGCCCACAGGACCGCCCATGGCCTTCACCGCCTGGGCCCACTGGGACAGGATGGCTTCCCGCTGGGCGGGGATGGCCTCCAGGTCGGCCAGTTCCTCTTTCCGACGGCGGAGGTCGTCCTCCACCTGGTTTCGCTCCAGGACCGCCATATCGTACTTCACCCGGGCGGCCCGGGCTTCCTGACGTTCCTTGTCCAGCCGTTCCTCCTTGTTGCCCCGGAGACCGGCAAAGAAAGCTGACAGGCTCCGGCCTTCCAGCTTGTCCACGTCGGCCTGCTCCTGCTTCATCTGGGCCTCATAGAGGAAGACTCTGCTTTTCAGGTCCTCGTATTGCCGTTCCAGGTCGGCCACCAGGGTCTCCAGATGGCCCTTCCGGACATACTTCTGCTGAAGCTCCTTCAGCTGCTCTCTGTAGCTGGCCATAGCCGCTCCTTTCTCATCCAATGAGTTCCACCAGCCGGTCGGCCGTGGGCTGGATGCCCTCGTCCACCAGACGGCGGAGGGTCCGCACATTCTCCTTCTCCACCAGGGTCAGGCGGCCCAAAGCCTCAGGCCCACGCTGGCGGAGGTAGTCGATGGTCACCTGCATGGCCCGCAGGCCGGTGAGGTATTGGTTGGGGGTGGCCGTAGGTAAAATCAGATAGGCATAGGGCGCCACCCGTTTCCGCCCCTGGGTGAAGAGGCGAGGCATCTTTTTGATGCCCTCCTCAGCCAGGATCATGAAATCCAGGGCCAGCTCCATGCGCATGTGGTTGGCCCCCTCCTTCATCCAGGCCCAGATGGGGGGGTGGACGATGTCGTCCAGGACGTAGTGGAGGAAGCCCCCGGCGGCAAAGCTGCACATACTCTCCTCGCCGTAGAGCATGGCGTTGACCAGGCCGGGCAGGGCGGCATCCCACCGTTTATGAAAGCCCCGGGCCTCTTTCTGGGTCCGGGGATCGAAGATCAAAGGGTCCGGCCCCTGGAGGCCCAGGTAAAAGGCATCCATGTCCCGGGCCAGCTTCTGGCTCAGGTCCTCCGGCAGAGCCGCCAGCACCCCTATGCCAAAGTAAATATGGGTATTTCCGTCAGCCATGCCGTTCCCTCCCTTTTTTTCACAGTAATGCTTACTGTCATGATACCTTATTTTTGTGTACAGGGCAAGGACATTCGACTCTTTGGGAGAAATTTCCGCAAAAAAAGGACGAGATCGACAGGATCTCGTCCTCTTGCATCCTATTTATATAATGAAGCCGCCGTTGGGGGCCAACACCTGTCCGGTGAAGAAACTCCCCCCCTGACTGGCCAGGAACCAGATGGCCTCGGCCACATCGGCAGGGGTGCCCATCCGCTCCAGAGGGGTCTCCTCCGCCAGAGCGTCCTTGGTCTCCTGGTCCAGCAGGCCGTTCATCTCGGTCTCGATGACACCGGGGGCCACGCAGTTGACGGTGATGCCGGAAGGGCCCACCTCCTTGGCCAGGGCCCTGGTGAGGCCGATGACCCCCGCCTTGGCAGCGGAGTAGGCCACCTCGCAGGAGGCACCCACCTGGCCCCACATGGAGGACAGGGTGATGATCCGGCCGGATTTTCTGCGGATCATATCCGGCAGAGTGGCCTGACAGCAGTGGAAGACGCCATCCAGGTTGACCCCCAGCATCTGCCGCCACTGATCCAGGGTCACGTCAGTGAAGAGCTCCTGGCGGGCGATGCCGGCATTGCACACCAGCACGTCCATATGGCCGAAGTCGGCCAGGAAATCGGCCACCATCCGGTCCACCTGGGCCCGGTCGGAGACATCGGCCCGGTAGGCCTTGGCGGGCACGCCCATGGCCTCCAGCTCCCGGACCAGTTCTTCTGCCCGGGCCTGGGAATGGCAGTAGTTCACCCCCACGGCATAGCCCTCCCGGGCAAACCGCCGGGCGGTCTCTGCCCCGATGCCCCGGGAGGCCCCGGTGATGAGAACGGTCTTAGACATTGAAGCGGAACAGGACCACGTCGCCGTCCTGCATCACGTACTCCTTGCCCTCGGAGCGGACCAGGCCCTTCTCCTTGGTTGCGGTCATGGAGCCGCCGCAGGCATCCAGGTCCTCGAAGCCCACCACCTCGGCACGGATGAAGCCACGCTCGAAGTCGGTGTGGATCTTACCGGCGGCCTTGGGGGCCTTGGTGCCCCGGGTGATGGTCCAGGCGCGGCACTCGTCCTCACCGGCGGTCAGGTAGGAGATCAGGCCCAGCAGGGTGTAGCTGGCCTTGATGAGGCGGTCCAGACCGGACTCCTCCACACCCAGATCCTCCAGGAAGATTGCACGGTCTTCGGGGTCCATCAGGGCGATGTCTGCCTCCACGTTGGCGCAGATGGGGACCACCTGGGCGTTCTCCCCCTCGGCAGCCTTCAGGACGGCCTGGTAGTAGGGGTTGTCGTCATGAGACTTGAAGCCTTCCTCGTCCATGTTGGCGGCGAAGATGATGGGCTTCAGGGTCAGCAGGTCGGAGGTCTGGAGGATCTCCATGTCCTCGGGGTCGCAGGGGTAGCTGCGGGCGGACTTGCCGTCACCCAGCCAGGCCAGCAGGCCCTTGAAGACCTCGGCAGAGTGGAGGAACTTCTTGTCGCCCTTGGCGGCCTTGGTGTCCTTGTCGATGCGGCGCTCCACCATCTCCATGTCGGCCATGATGAGTTCGATGTCGATGATCTCGATGTCACGGGCGGGGTCGCAGGAGCCCTCCACGTGGATGATGTTGGCATCGTCGAAGCAGCGGACCACGTGGACGATGGCGTCGGTCTCACGGATGTTAGCCAGGAACTTGTTGCCCAGGCCCTCGCCCTTGGAGGCGCCCTTCACCAGACCGGCGATGTCCACGAACTCGATGACAGCGGGGGTCTTCTTCTTGGGGTTGTAGATCTCAGCCAGCTTGTCCAGACGGGCGTCGGGTACGGTGACCATGCCCACGTTGGGGTCGATGGTGCAGAAGGGGTAGTTGGCGGACTCTGCGCCTGCGTTGGTGATGGCGTTGAAGAGGGTGCTCTTGCCCACGTTGGGCAGACCCACGATACCTAATTTCATAGCGGTTCTCCTTTATCTCCAGGGTGCGGATGCACCTATTTTATATGTAGCGGGTGGGTCCTTAAAAATGGACCCAATACAACAGAGTAATTCTAGCACAGCGCAGACAGTTTCACAACAGAAAAATCAAACAAGTTTTCCGAGCAAAATGAACCCCGCTCCGGCGGACCGAAGCGGGGGTTGGACCTGTTGCGAAGTCGTAGGGGCGCTTCACGAAGCGCCCGCCACCCATAGGGTTTGATCCACGTTGCCCGGGCGATTCGTGAATCGCCCCTACAAAATGTAAAGCACGGGAAAAACACCACGTATTCCTTAATATAAATCGTTCGTTGACAAGCTGAATCAGCTCATATCATTTTACCCAAGGACAGGTACAGGCTCCCCCTCTATGCACCCTTCCGGTTCGGGTTCCTCCTCCGGCTGGGCCTGTTCCAGGACGGACTCCAGCAGGGCCACGTACTGGGCGAACTGCTCCCGACCGTAGGGCAGGAGGGTGTAGGTGGTGTTGGGCCGTCGGCCGATAAACTCCTTTTTACTTTGAATGTAGCCGTCCCCTTCCAGAAGCTCCAGCTGCTTGCCCAGGTTGCCGGGGGTGGCCCCGGTGAGGTCCTGGAGGGCCCGGAAGTTTTGGGGGCCGGTGAGGAGGGCGGCGATCACCGACAGGCGGACACGGGACTGAAAGGCCCCGGGAATCTGATGCAGTTCCATGGTCATTCTCCTTTCTTTCCCAGTCTCCAGGCGGTCAGCAGCAGACCGATGGGAGCCAGGAAGCCCACAAGCAGAGACAGGAAGGCACTGACCAGAAGCAGACCCGTCTCCATCATGGTCATATTCAGAGACAGAGCGTACAGGGAGATGGCCACCAGCGCCACGCCCCAGACCAGGCTCAGCCACCCCCACAGGGAGAGGACCCTGTCCTCCAGCTGGTTCCCCATGAGAATCAGGGGCAGAGCCGGGAAGAGAATGGGCAGGGTGTTCTGCAATAGTCCGGCAGTCTGCCCAAAGTAGAACATACCCTCGGAAAGCATCTGCACCTCATTGGTGGCGGCACCCTGGGCCACTTCCAGGGCGATGACAAAGACCAGATACAGGAGCAGGAAGACCTGCCAGGTGGTGAGGCTCCGCCGGGCCGTCCCCGTCAGGACCCGGGCAGCCTTCTCCCGCTGCCACAGACCGCACTGGACCAGCAGGAAGGCCCAGATGACCCACTTGCCCCAATCATACACCAGCATGGTGAATCCACCGAAGGTATCATAGAGAAAGACCGAAACATTGGGCCACAGATACCCCAACGTGTCGGGGATGGTGATGGAGGCCATGAGGACGGCGTAGGCCAGCCAGACCAGGCCGGTACACAGGAAGTAGGGGGCCAGGGGCCGCAGGGCGGCGGGACCGTCCATGACCGACCGGATGTGCTGCAAGTCATCCATGGCGCCGCGCAGGGTTCCATTGGTTCTATTCACAACATCACTCCTTCACAGATTATTCTATAAAATAGAGTATGCGATATCATTCCATTTGTCAACCCCTTCCTTACGACAGATTTCCTGCATTTTCTTGTCACTGTACAATAGGCAAAGGGAACGAATTATATAAAAAACCGCTCGGAAATTTGATACTTTATCTCAAATTGCGGATTTTTCTCACTTTTCGAAACATTTCGGTTGAATTTCAAACCTACTTGCAGTAGAATGGAAACTGTATTGGAATGACAATTACGAAGGATCGAGGCGACAGATATCATGCTTAATATCGTTCTCGTAGAACCGGAGATCCCCATGAACACCGGCAACATCGCCCGCACCTGCGCCGCCACCCGCAGCCGTCTGCATTTGATCAAGCCTCTGGGCTTTGACATCAGCGACAAAGCGGTCAAGCGGGCCGGTCTGGACTACTGGCACATGGTGGACGTTCGGGTCTATGATGACCTGGAAGATCTGTTTCGCAAAAACGACATCACCGATCTGTGGTTGGCCACCACCAAGGCGCCCCAGGACTACAGCAAGGCGGCCTTTACCCGGGACTCCTGGCTCTTTTTCGGCAAGGAGACCGCAGGTCTGCCCCAGTGGTTCCGTGAGGCCCATGCCGATCGGTGCATCCGCATCCCCATGCGTCCCGACGCCCGCAGCCTGAACCTGGCAAACTCCGTGGCCGTCGTGACCTACGAAGCCCTCCGTCAGCTGGATTTTCCCGATCTGAGCGGAGAGGGCGAAATGAAACAAGAGAGCATCACCCACGAGTAAAAAACATCGAAAAAAAGAGAAGGGGCTTTTTTCCTATGAATTACAACAAGAAGAACATCCGTGATATTGATGTCGCCGGTAAGAAGATCCTCATGCGCTGCGACTTTAACGTTCCCTATGACAAGAAGACCGGCGAGATCCTGGACGACACCCGTATCATCGCCACCATCCCCACCATCCGCTACCTGCTGGAGCAGAATGCTGCCGTCATCCTGACCTCCCACCTGGGCCGTCCCAAGGGGGAGTGGAAGAAGGAGAACTCCCTGTACTCCGCCCGGGAGCACCTGGAAAAGCTGCTGGGCATCCCCGTGCCCATGACCACCGACGTGCTGGGCCCCAACACCAAGGAGATGGCCGCCAACCTGCAGCCCGGCCAGGTCATGCTGGTGGAGAACCTGCGTTTCCGCAAGGAAGAGGAGAAGAACGACCCCGAATTCTCCAAGGAACTGGCTTCCCTGGCTGACATCTTCGTCTTTGACGCCTTTGGCTGCTCCCACCGGGCCCACGCCTCCACCGCCGGCGTGGCCGACTATCTGCCCGCTGTGGCCGGCTTCCTGGTGGAAAAGGAGCTGGCCGTCATGGGCGGCGCTCTGGAGAACCCCCAGCGTCCCCTGGTCTCCATCCTGGGCGGCGCCAAGGTGGCCGACAAGATCGGCGTCATCAACAACCTGCTCAACATTGCCGACACCATCATCATCGGCGGCGGCATGGCATACACCTTCCAGAAGGCCATGGGCGGCGACATCGGCGAATCCCTCCTGGACGAAGATCGCCTGAACTACGCCCGCAACATGATCGCCCTGGCAAAGGAAAAGGGCGTGAAGTTCCTGCTGCCCGTGGACAACAAGGTCACCAAGGAGTTCTCCGCTGATGCCGAGTACCAGGTGGTCACCGCCGGTGAGATCCCCGACGGCTGGATGGGTATGGACATCGGCCCCAAAACCGTGGAGCTCTTCTCCGAGGCCATCAAGGGTGCAGGCACCGTCATCTGGAACGGCCCCATGGGTGTCTTTGAGTTCGACACCTTTGCCCAGGGCACCAACGCCATCGCCAAGGCCCTGGCCGACCTGGATGGTGCCATCACCATCGTGGGCGGCGGTGACTCTGCTGCCGCTGTGGAAAAGAGCGGCCTGGCCGACAAGATCTCCCACATCTCCACCGGCGGCGGCGCTTCTCTGGAATTCCTGGAGGGTCTGGCTCTGCCCGGTGTGGTCTGCCTGAACGATAAGTAAAACCGTTGGGAGCGGATAAAACTATATGAACAGAAAGTATCGCAAAACCATCATTGCGGGCAACTGGAAGATGTTCAAGACCCCTTCCGAGACCCGTGCCTTTGCCGAAGAACTCAAGAGCTCCCTGCCCCGGGCCAAGCGGTGCAGCATCGCCTTGTGCGTGCCCTATGTGGATATCCCCGCCGCAGCCAAGATCCTCAAGGACAGCCGCATCGCCGTGGGTGCCCAGAACGTCCACTGGGCCAGCGAGGGCACCTATACCGGTGAGATTTCTGCCGACATGCTGGCCGACCTGGACGTGAAGTACGTCATCGTGGGTCACAGCGAACGCCGCCAGCTCTTCCTGGAGAACGACCTGCTGGTCAACCGGAAGGTCCACGCCGTTCTGGATGCCGGTATGAACCCCATCATCTGCGTGGGCGAGGACTGGGATCAGCGTCAGATCGGCGTGACCCTGGAGCTCATCAGCTATCAGATCCGGACCGCTCTGGCCGGGGTCACCCCCGAGCAGATGCGCCATGTGGTCATCGCCTATGAACCCGTCTGGGCCATCGGCACCGGCAACACCGCCACCCCCGAGCAGGCAGGCGAGGTCTGCTCTGCCATCCGCGGTGTCCTGCGCAAGCTCTACGGCGCACGGATCGCCCGCTCCACCACCATCCAGTATGGCGGTTCCATGAACGAAAACAATGCGGAAGCCCTCCTGGCCCAGGAGGATGTGGACGGCGGCCTCATCGGCTCCGCCTCCCTGAAGGTGGAGAGCTTCCTGAAGATCATTCAGATCGCAAACCAAGAGTAACAGGCTGTGGGAACTCCACAGCCGGGAGGTTCCATGAAAACACCTACCGTTCTGATCATTATGGACGGCTTCGCCCTGGGAGAGGACATCCCCGGCAATGCTGTCCTGGCAGCTGCCACCCCGCAGCTGGACTACCTGTTTTCTCAGTACCCCTTCTGCCAGCTGGATGCCTCCGGTCTGAGTGTCGGTCTGCCTGAGGGCCAGATGGGCAACAGCGAAGTGGGTCACACCAACATCGGTGCCGGCCGTGTGGTCTTCCAGGATCTGCCCAAGATCAGTCTGGCCATCCAGGACGGCACCTTCTTCCAGAACCCCGCCTACCTGGAGGCCATCCGGGCCTGCAAGGAAAATGGTACCGCCCTCCACCTGATGGGCCTGCTGTCTGACGGCGGTGTTCACAGCCACATCACCCATCTCTTCGCCCTCATGGACCTGGCAAAGGAACAGGGCGTAGAGCAGCTCTACATCCACGCCTTCCTGGACGGCCGTGAT
>JAFVUT010000161.1 GCA_017502545.1 Ruminiclostridium sp. | reverse complement strand
TGGCCAGAGCCCGGTCGGCAGTGCATGAGCCGGTAAAGACGATGCGGCTCTCGAGGCCGAATTCCTTCGCCAGCGCCATGACCGGCTCAATCAGTCCTTGGGTCTTGACGTCCAGATTCATCTCCATATTTTCCGCCTGCGATACCTGCTCAAACAGCGTCCTGAGCGCAGGCCGGCTGCCGATGTCTTCGGGCACGTCGTGAGACAGATACAGCGCGCCGTCCGGAGCCTGTCTGACGTCCACCTCGATCATTTCCGCGCCGGATGCAATCGCCGCGAGGATCCTCCTGCTTGAAGGCTTCGTTCAGCACATAGTCGGTGTCCCCCTCACGAAGGGCGGCCTGGAGCTTCTTCTTGCCGGTGGGGTTGATGCGCTCACCGATGATGACCGGGTCCTTGCCGTCCATCACCACCGCCTGACAGTAGGAGGAGATGATGCAGGCATCCTTCCGGGTCACCACAGGCAGGGGGATATCCCGGGTGGCCTCAATGAGGGCTTTTAAGTGAGCAGGGGTGGTGCCGCAGCAGCCGCCCATGACGGTGGCCATGGGGGCCAGAGGGAGCATCTGAGCTGCGTAGTCCTCGGGGGACACGTCGTAGACCGTCTTGCCCCCCTCGCTTCTGGGCAGCCCCGCATTAGGCTGGAGGAGCAGAGGGGTAGAGGCATCCGCCCACATCTGCTGGAACACACCGGCCATCTCCTTGGGACCCAGGCCGCAGTTCAGGCCGAAGAGGTCCACCCCCATGCCCTCCATAAGGGCCACCATGGCCCGGGGAGATCCGCCAGTGAGGAGTTTGCCGGTGGTGTCGAAGATACAGCTGGCGAAAATGGGCAGGTCGGCGTTCTCCTTGGCTGCCACCAGGGCGGCCTTCATCTCGTACAGGTCGCTCATGGTCTCAATGAGGATGCCGTCGGCTCCGGCCTTCTGGGCGGCAGCGATGGTCTCGGCAAAGAGGGAAACGGCATCCTCGAAGTCCAGGTCGCCGTAGGGCTTTAAGAGCTTGCCCGTGGGGCCGATGTCGGCCAGCACATAGCCGTCGGTGACCCCGGCCTGTTCCATGGCCGTCCGGACGTTGGACACGGCGGCGGTCATGACCTCCTGAGGGGTCAGGCCGTAGGGGGCCAGCTTCTGGACGTTGGTGCCGAAGGTGTTGGTGGCGATCAGGCGGCAGCCGGCTTCCAGATACTGCCGGTGGACGTTCTGAACGGCCTCGGGATTCTGAATGCTCCACACATCGGGGAGCAGACCGTCAGGAAGGCCCGCCGCCTGGAGCATGCTGCCCAGGCCGCCGTCCAGATAGTATCGTTTTTCCTTGATGGCTTCTAAAATTGGTTTCATCCGTCAAAACCTCTTTCTATCTCAGTCACCTGCCCGGAAGGGGCAGTCTTTTTTCTTGCATCGCATACATTTCTGGCCGCAGGACTCCTCCGGCCGGTCGCTGACTCCCACCAGAGCGGTGATGGACTTCTCCGGCACCAGCATCCCCGCCTGGGTGAGACTCAGGCCCAACCGGCGGGGGGCATCCAGCAGATCCAGGACCTGTTTCTGGTTGTCCAGGGCCCAGTCTCCGTAGCCGGGGCTGAAGGGCGGGGTCAGGTACTCCCCTTCCTCCAGGGAGAGACCCTCCACATAGTCGGCGGCCAGCTGGTCCAGCCAGGCGGCGCACACCGCCTGCCCCACCGCAGCCTTTGCCATGTTCCGGACGCTCCAGCGGCGCAGGAGCAGGTCAGCCTGGGGACCCAGGGTGATGGCGTAGAGGATGACCTCCCTGCAGTGCCGCAGGTGATAGGCCAGGTCCCGGCTGTCCGCCGTGAACCGGTGGGCCTCCATCCGGCGGCCCAGGAACCGTGGGGTGATCCCCCCGGTCAGTTCCTCCTCACAGGCCTCGGCCAGGGCGGCCACCTCCAGGGGCATGGGCGTTCTTCCATAGCCCAGGTACCGGGCGATCTCCTGTGGGTCCAGCTTCATCAGCGGCCCAGGACCTTGGAGAGGTTCTCCATCAGCGCGGCAGCCACATCGGGCTTATTCATGGTGTACACATGGACGCCCCGGATGCCGTTGGCCACCAGGTCCACCATCTGCTCGGAGGCGTAGACGATGCCCGCCTGCTTCATGGCGTCGGGACGGTCCCGGAACTTATCCAGGATCATCCGGAACCGGTTGGGCAGGGTGGTGCCGGAGAGGGAGAGGATGCGGGTCATCTGGGCGGCGTTGGTGACCGGCATGATGCCCGCCAGCACGGGGACCTTGATCCCCAGCCGCTGGGCCTTCCACAGGAAGCTGTAGAGAGCGCTGTTGTCAAAAAACATCTGGGTGGTGAGGAAGTCCACCCCGCAGTCCACCTTCTCCTTCAGGTGGAGGAGGTCCTCCTCGTGGCTCCGGCTCTCCACATGACACTCGGGATAGCAGGCCGCGCCGATGGCGAAGCCGCCGAAGGCCTTGATCTCCTTCACCAGCTCATAGGCATAGCGGTAGTCCCGGGGGGCGTTGGGGTCGTAGCCGGGGGGATAGTCACCCCGGAGGGCCAGGATGTTCTCGATCCCGGCGGCCTTCAGATGCTCCAGCTCCTGGTGGATGCGGTCCCGGCTGGAGGACACGCAGGTCAGGTGGGCCAGGGCGGGGACCTTGTGACCGGCCTGGAGGATCCGGGCGATCTCGGCGGTGTAGGCCGAGGTGCCCCCTCCGGCCCCGTAGGTGACGCTCATAAAGTCGGGCTTCAGCTCGGCGATCTGCTCGGCGGCAAAGCGGACGGTGTCAAAGTCCGTGTCCTTCTTGGGGGGAAAGACCTCGAAGGACAGGGTAACGGATTTTTCATTCCAGAGATTGCTGAGTTTCATAGGGGATCTCTTCTTTCTTTAGGCAGGGATATCGCTCTCTTCCCGACCGGCCAGACGGACACCGGCCAGGACAACGGCACAGACGAACCAGAAGATCAGCATAACACGGGGATAGTTCCACAGGTAGTCGGCCATGCCGCACAGCAGGCAGCCCAGGATGGCAGAGGTGCCGCCGATGATGGCCATACGGACCTGGGGATCGCAGGTGGCTTTGGCCACCGCCTTGACCCCCTTCTTCACCGTCCAGAGCATACCGCCAGGAAGGTCACGATGCCCAGCAGACCGGTCTCGCACCAGACCTGCAGGTACATATTGTGGCAGTGGACAAACTTGTCGTGGCCGTGGAAGAGGTTCAGGTCGCTGATGGCGGACCGGACCGCATCGGCACCCAGACCGGCACCCAGGATGGGCCGCATGGTGAGGAACTCACCGGCGGCGTAGTACAGGGGGAAGCGGCTGCTGGTGGAGCTGTCGGAGGTGTTGAAGATACTGAGGATGCGGTTGAACACGGTCTCCGGCAGGAAGGGGATGGCGGCACACACCACAAAGATGGCGGCGGGGATGATCTTCCGGTTCCAAAGGAGAACGAAGATAGCGGCCGCAAAGGCCAGGCCCAGCCAGGAGGCCCGGGAGTAGGTCATGATCATGGCCACACAGCCCAGACCGGCGCTGCCAAAACCCAGGAAACGGCCGAACCAGCCCTTGCTTCCCAGCATCAGGGCCACCGCCAGGGGGATGAGCATCAGCAGGACCTGGGCGAAGGTGTTGGGGTTGTCAAAGAAGGCCTCCAC
>JAFVUT010000160.1 GCA_017502545.1 Ruminiclostridium sp. | reverse complement strand
GAAAGAATGCCGGAGTTCCAGATCAGCAGGGCTGCGACCAGGATGGCGCAGACGATGCCGATGGCCCAATAGAGTTTTGCCTTGGAACCGGCAGTCTCAGTCTGATTGGTGCTCATTGATACTTCGTCCTCCTTGTTCATAACTGAAGCATTTACAAAAACCTATTATACTAAAGGCGGGGGAGATTTGCAAGACAAAAAGCCGTAGGAAACCGGCTGAAATCATTGTATTTTTACACGAGAGGGCCTATAATGAAAGAGATTTCAGAAAAGGGGGACGAATCCAATGAAGGAAGTCATCAGTGTTCAGAATATGCGGGAGAGCGATGCCTACACCATCCGGGAATTTGTCCCCAGCAAGGAGCTTATGTATCGGGCGGCCATGGGTGTCTATCTGGCGGCAGCGTGGCAGGGGAAGATCGGCATCCTGGTGGGGGCCGGGAACAACGGCGGCGACGGATATGCCCTGGCCTGCATTCTGGCCGACCGTGGCATCCCCTCGGTCATTTACCGGGTCTCGGAAAAGTTCTCTGAGGACGGGCGGTACTACTATGATATGGCCCTGGAAAAGGGCGTGGAGATCGTAATGTTCACGGAGGACACCGACCTGTCCGGCTATGACATCCTGGTGGACTGTATGCTGGGCACCGGCTTTTCCGGGGAGGTCCGGGGCCTCTACCGGGCGGCCATCGAGAAGATGAACGACTCTCCGGCCTGCACCATCGCCGTGGACATCAACAGCGGCATGAACGGTGATACCGGCCTGGGTGACCTGGTGGTGAAGGCCGACCTGACCGTCACCATCGGCTTCTTAAAGACCGGTTTCTTCCTGGGTGAGTCCTACCGCCACACGGACAAGCTGGTGGTCACTGACATCGGCATCAAACTCCTGGAAGAGGAGTACTGGCGGGCCTCCCCGGCCGAGACCGGCTGGGACTTGTCGGATGCTGTGGAGCTGCCCATGGATACCACCCTGGAACAGGCTCGTGCGTTAGGGAAGCTGGTGTGCATCCCCGGCAGGACCCCGCTCCTGACCGACGGTCAGAAGGTCTGCTTCCTCGGGGATGAACCGGAGACCATCCTGTCCCTGGGAGAGGGATAAGTCCATGGACAGAGAACAGGAATTTCAGTGGGAGCTGACCATGCTGGCGGAGATGGGACTGAAGGACAGCGACCTCCGTCTGGCCTACGAAGAAAAGGTACGCCTGCTGGCAGAGGAGGCCCGGGAACTGTTGTCCGGTGATCTGCCGGAGGAGGAGATCGCCCGGACCCTCCATCAGCGCAGGCGTGACATTGGCAAGGAATACAAAGAAGCCGCTCCGCCCATGTTCCGGGAATACATCTACGCTGCTACCGCCCGGAAATACGGGGATCCTCTGGGCCCCGCCTATGAAGACCTGCGGAAGAAAAAGACCCCCGCCCAGATCATCGAATCGGCCTCCCGACCCATTGAGGACCTGAGTGACCGGCTGACGGTGGAGGGATTCCGGCAGTGGTATGAGCGGACCATGGACCTCTGGGGTTCCCTGGTGGAAGTGGACCGGGAGGCTACCAGGGCCTGGTACGAAACAGCCGGTCCCTGGAACTGTGCCTGTGGCCACTGCCGGAATTTCCTGGCCCTGGCGGAGAGCCGTCAACTGCCCAAAGGGGTTATGAAAACCCTGGACAGCCTGGGCATTCCGCCGGAAAAGGCCACCTATGTCTGTGAATTGTACACATACGAGAACGGTCCCTTCTATCAGTTCAGCTATCGGATAGCTGGACATCTTTGGGAGGAGAAGCGGATACCGGAGCAAGTGGGCCATTGCTGCCACGAGTCCTACCCCTACGGTGCCCCAAACTTCCCGGAACCACATTTTGACCTGGAGTTTTTCCTGACCCTGCCCTGGGTATTGAAAGAGCCTGTATAAAACAGAGCATCCGCAACTCTGCGGATGCTCTGTTTGCTATCTTTTGAACCCGTCAAGGCCCCCTCCGGGAGGGGGCTGTCAGCGAAGCTGACTGGGGGAGTTTGCTCCCTCCGGCTATGGTATTTATCAGGTCATATCCAACACCTCATCCGCCAGCGCATCCCGCTCGGCGGGGTCATGGGTCACGATGATCAGGGTCCGTCCCTGAGTGTGGTGCTTCAGATAGCTCACCACCACCTCCTTGGTGTCCTTGTCCAGACCGGTGAAGGGCTCGTCCAGGACCACCAGATCTCCCGGAGCCAGCACCGCCCGGGCGATGGCCACCCGGCGCTTCATGCCGCCGCTGAGGGTCCGCACCGGCTTGTGAAGGCTGTCCCCCAGCCCCAGCTCGGTGAGGTGGTCCGTCATGACCTGCTTGTCCCCGTGGTGACACACAGCCGCCAGGTTGGACAGGGCGGAGAAATCCTCAAAGAGCCGGTTCTCCTGGAACACGGCAGACACCCGTTCCGGCCGCCCTGTGATGGTCCCTCCGTCCGTGGTCTCCAACCCCAGAATGATCCGCAGGAGGG
>JAFVUT010000159.1 GCA_017502545.1 Ruminiclostridium sp. | reverse complement strand
GTTGGTTCCATTATTTCTGCGATCACACTGGCAGCCGTTGCGGCCACAGCGTCCGGCGGGCTGTTTGATGAAGCTACAGCGGCACTCTTCCCGCTGATCATGGCAGCTGTCGGTATCATTTCATCTATCGTCGGCATCATCTGCTCCATCCTGGGTTCCTTCCTGGTCAAGACCAAGGAAGACGCTACCCAGCTGTCCCTGCTGACCTCTCTGCGTACCGGCACCTACTCTGCCGCTATCCTGTCTGCTGTTCTGGCAGCTCCCCTGTCCATGTTCATCATCGGCGAGGGCTGGATCGGCATCTACATCGCCATCCTCTGCGGTCTGGTGGGCGGCTGCCTGATCGGCTACTTCACCGAGTACTTCACCTCTGACAACTACAAGCCCACCAAGAACCTGGCTGCTACCTCCGAGACCGGTGCTGCTACCATCATCATCGGCGGTATCTCCCTGGGCCTGATGTCCACCCTGGCTTCCATCCTGATCGTTGCTGCAGCTATCCTGATCGCTTACTTCGCAGCAGGCGGCTCCGTCACCATCATGGATGAGGCCGGCCACTTCTCCGCAGCCTTCAACCAGGGCCTGTACGGCATCGGCATCGCTGCTGTCGGCATGCTGTCCACCCTGGGCATCACCCTGGCTACCGACGCATACGGCCCCGTTGCTGACAACGCCGGCGGTATCGCAGAAATGTCCGGTCTGCCTGAAGAGGTCCGTGAGCGTACCGACGCTCTGGACTCCCTGGGCAACACCACCGCTGCTACCGGTAAGGGCTTCGCCATCGGCTCTGCATCCCTGACCGCTCTGGCTCTGCTGGTCTCCTACGTCAACATCGTCCAGGACCGCACCACCGAAGTTCTGAACTTCACCCTGACCAGCCCCACCGTTCTGGTCGGCCTGTTCATCGGCGCTATGCTGACCTTCGTCTTCTCCGCTATGACCATGAGCTCCGTCCAGAAGGCTGCTCAGTCCATCGTCGTGGAAGTCCGCCGTCAGTTCCGCGAGATCAAGGGCATCATGGAGTACGAAGCTGACCCCGACTATGCATCCTGCGTGGCTCTGTGCACCAAGGGCGCTCTGCATGAGATGGTCGCTCCCGCTCTGCTGGCTATCATCGTTCCCATCATCACCGGCATCGTGCTGGGCCCCACCGGCGTGGTCGGTCTGCTGGGCGGCGTCTCCGTCACCGGTTTCGCTATGGCAGTCTTCATGTCCAACGCTGGCGGCGCATGGGATAACGCCAAGAAGTACATCGAGCGCGGCAACCACGGCGGCAAGGGCTCCGACCAGCACAAGGCTGCTGTCGTCGGCGACACCGTTGGTGACCCTTTCAAGGATACCTCCGGTCCCGCTCTGAACATTCTGATCAAGCTTTGCTCCACCGTTTCCATCGTCTTCTCCGGCCTGATCATCGCATTCTCCCTGCTGTAATTGTTACAAGCTGATAAAACGGACGACCCATTTCGGGTCGTCCGTTTTTTCTCTCCTCCAGAACTTTTGTTTTACAAACACCTGATTCTCCTGTATAATAATGCGTATTCTTGATAAAATGATCGAATCATTTTATCGTGCCATTTAAGATGGCACGCCGCCTTTGGCGGCAAGAAAAGCATTGCACGTCGTTTTGCGGCAAAAGCCGCAAGCCGCAACAGGTGCGGCTTAATAAAATGCTCTGAAAGCATTTTATTAAAAACTAGTATAAAGTGTTATCATATGCTAATAGGGGGAACACCCATGCTGAAAAAACTCCTTCCTCTGGTGCTGGCCCTGGTCCTGACTCTCACTGCCTGCGGCCCCAGCTCTCAGGAAGCCATCGAAGATACCGACTTTCATCTGGTGACCACCACCTATCCCGTCTACCTTCTGGCCAAGGAAGTCACCCGGGACGTGGAGGGGATCACTGTCACCTGCATGATCAACCAGGGCATCGGCTGCCTCCACGACTATACCCTGTCCATCCACGACATGAAGATCCTGGACCGGGCCGACCTGCTGGCCCTCAGCGGGGCAGGGCTGGAGGACTCCATGGCCGATGCCATCGCCGCCGCAGGCTGCCCCCAGATCGACTGCTCGGCAGGCGTCGCCCTGCTGGAATCCACCCATGAACACGACCATGACCACGGGGAGGAAGCAGAAGAAGCAGACGACCACGACCATGGGGAAGCCGAGCCTGAAGAGGACCACCACCATGAGGATGCGGCTGAGACCGATTACGATGCCCATGACCATGAGCACGACAACCACATCTGGATGGACCCCCTCCGGGCCGGACAGATGATGGCTAATCTGACCGAGGGTCTGGCCCAGGCCGACCCTGCCAACGCCGAGACCTACCGGGCCAACGCCCAGGCCGCCCAGGTCCTGCTGACCCAGGGCCAGGAGGAGGTCACCCGCATGCTGGCCGACCTCTCCTGCCGGGAGCTCATCACCTTCCACGACGGCTTCGCCTACTTTGCAGAGTCCTTCGGCCTGACCATCCTTCGGTCCATGGAGGAGGAGGCCGGCAGCGAGGCCTCTGCCCACGATGTGGTGGAGATTTTGGAGGAGATCGAACACCATCAGCTCCCCGCCATCTTCACCGAGGTCAACGGGGGCACCGCCACCGCCGAGATGATCCGGCGGGAGTGCGGGGTGGCCATCTACCCTCTGGACATGATGATGAGCGGCCCTACTGAGGGCGAGGTGGGCATCCGGACCTACCTTGACCGCATCATCCAGAACGCAGAAACCATCCAGGAGGCCTACTCATGAGGTTTGAAAAGAAAGATACCAGCGGCTTCAGCCGCATCCCCATGCGGGGCCGTCCGGGGACCTGCCAGCTCCGGGTCCGGGACCTGGGGGTGACCCTGGAGAGCGACACCATCCTCCAGGGCATCAACTTCGACCTGAACTGCCGGGAGATCGTGGCCCTCATCGGCCCCAACGGCGCAGGCAAGTCCTCCCTCTTCCGGTCCATCCTGGGCCAGATCCCCTACTCCGGCTCCATCAAGTTTGAGCTGGCCGGGGGCTACCCCAGCCGCCCCAAGATCGGCTACGTCCCCCAGAGCCCCAGCTTCGACCGGGACTACCCCATCAGCGTCCTGGACTTCTTTGCCGCCGCCATCAGCCGCTGGCCGGTCTTCCTGCCGGTGCCCAAGTCCCTGCGGGAGAAGGTGGCAGAGTGCCTGTCCCGGGTCCACGGAGAGGCTCTCATCCACAAGCGCATCGGCACCCTCTCCGGCGGTGAGCTCCAGCGGGTCCTCATGGCCCTGGCCCTGGAGCCCATCCCCCAGATCCTCATCCTGGACGAACCCCTCTCCGGCGTGGACGTGGGGGGCGAGCACCTGCTCATGGAGATGCTGGACGAGATCCGCCAGACCTATGACCTTTCCATCTTCTTCTCCACCCACGACTTCAACACCCTGCAGCAGTATGCCGACAAGGTCATCCTGCTCCAGCACTCCATCCTGAAGACGGGCACTCCCAACGAGGTCCTCCGGTCTCCGGAGTTCCAGTCGGTCTTCCACCTGAACCTCGGCATGGAAGGAGGGAACCCCTGATGGAATTCTGGTACTGGCTGGTGTCCTGGCTGCCCTTTGAGTGGGCCGCCCCCGACTCCATGCTCTTTATGAAGCACGCTCTGCTGGCCATCCTGGTGGTCACCCCCCTCTTCGGCCTCCTGTCCACCATGGTGGTGGAGAGCCGGATGGCCTTCTTCTCCGACGCTCTGGGCCACTCTGCCTTCACCGGCATGGCCATCGGCGCCATCTGCGGCCTGGCTGACCCGGTGGGCGGGGCTGTGGTCTTCGCCATCGTCATCGCCTTCCTCTTTACCCTGGTCCGCCAGAAGACCCGTATGGCCAGCGACACGGCCATCAGCGTCTTCTCCTCGGCTGCTGTGGCCCTGGGTATCTTCATCAGCACCCTGGGGGGCCAGAGCTTCACCAAGTTCAACAGCCTCCTCATCGGCGACATCCTCTCCGTCTCCCCGGCGGAGATCGGTCTGCTGGCCATCATCCTCCTGCTGGTGGTGGTGCTGTGGGCCACCTCCTTCAACCAGATGATGCTCTCCTCGGTCCACCAGGCCCTGGCGGACAGCCGGGGCATCCAAGTGGTCTGGAAGAACTTCCTCTTCACCGCCGCCATCGCCGCCGTGGTCACCATCACCATGAGCTGGGTGGGCCTGCTGGTCATCAACTCCCTGCTGGTCCTCCCTGCCGCCGCCGCCCGAAACCTGGCCCGGAACCTGCATCAGTATCACCTGATCTCCGTGCTGGGTGGTCTGGTCTGCGGCATAGGCGGCCTGATG
>JAFVUT010000015.1 GCA_017502545.1 Ruminiclostridium sp. | reverse complement strand
TGGTCACCCACATCCTTGCGACCCCGCACAAAGGTCTCCGCCTGATCGCCATGGAGGGTCACTTCCCCCATAGGAAGTCTCCCGCCGAAGTCATCGGTGACCGTCACGGTCACACCGCCCACGGCGTCGTTGGCGATCCCGATGGCATCCAGATTAAAGGACACATAGTGGTCGATGTCGATGCCGTGAAGCAGGTCGGACACCGTGGTTCGGGTGTTCTCACAGCTGTCCTCCAGGCCGGACCCATAGGCGTGGGACTGGGCCAGCTGGCCGTAATAGGTGCCGGACTGACGGCCATTCTCATCCAGAACGGGCATGGTAACCATGGAGTCACGGTTCAGGGTCAGGACGCGGACCTCTTCCGCCGCCTGATCGAAGATCAGCAGAAACACAGCGTCCGCCTGGCCCTCATTGTAATAGGTGTCGCTGGCTGTGACCGGCCCTTCCACGTCGGTGCCGATAACCAGAAAGACATCCACATCCTGGCGGGGGAAATACTCTTCCCCTTCCCAGAGGATGGTCTTTCGATCCACGGTCTCCTCCGGCACCGGGGGATTGCGGAGCCTTTCCACCAGCAGGATCCCGCTGGCAGCAAAGGCGATCACCAGGAGCACCAGCAGCAGACGGGTCAGGGTTTTCCGTGTCCTGCGGCTCAACTTGTGCTTCCGCTTCATAGGTTATGCTTCGCTGCCTTCCCGATTCTTCCACAGGATGGCGCCTACCACCAGGACACCCACAAAGGACAGGCCCATGACGCCGGCCAGCAGAATGGTGCTCTGGGGGGAACGGTCGCCGGTCTCGGGAACGGGCAGGTCGGGATCAACAGGGACATCGGGGTCAACGGGAGGGGGCACTTCGGTGCTCTGGGTAAAGCCGCTGTCTGCACCCTCGGCGGCTGCACCATCTGCCGCAAAAGCGGGACATGCCATGGCCACGCACAGGAGCAGGGCCAGCAGGAACGAAATCAGCTTCTTCATCTGTTTCATCTCCGTTTCTCAGTATTGCACGTATGCACCTGCATACGAAGGGTCGTTCTCTTTGTCAGCAGAAAGGATCTCCCGCTGATGCTCGGCGATCCACGCCAGGGCCTCTCTGCCCAGCTTCCACCGGATCTCCTCCACAGCCTGTCCCAGATTGGGTGCTCTGGAGCTCAGATTATGGCAGTCAGAGCCCAGCAGATGGATCCTTCCGTTCCGAAGGAGTCGGAAGGCCGTCCGGGCGGTGCTCCTCCGGAGAAAAAACTCGGCGTTAGCCTGGATCAGAACGGGAAGGTCCTCCAGCTTTCCCATAAGCCGCTCGGTCCGGAAGGGTTCCAGATAGCGGTCCACATGGGCGATGACCGGGACGAGTCCCTGTCGGTCCCAGATGGCCTGGAGTTCTTCGTAGATACTATTGTACCACGGCGTGCCCGGCAGTTCCACCAGAATGTACCGGCTTTGGCCGATACACAGGGAACCCAGGGCATCAGACCCGCTCATACCGGGGTAAAAGGCTACTTCAGCCCCCATGGTGAGCCTGGGCATCCCCGCTTCTCCCGCCATGGCCTGCCGCAAACGTGCTTCCGCTCTGGCCCGTCGGGCCAAAAAAGCCTCCGGGGTATCGTGCCGGGCATAGAAGTGGGGGGTTGCCACCACATGGCCGATCCCCTGCTTTCTGGATCGCATCAGCATGGCAAGGGACATCTCCACAGAGTCGCTGCCATCGTCGATCCCGGGAAGGATGTGGCTGTGAAAATCAATGACGCTTGCTTTCATCGGCTGCCGCCTTTGCTTTTTC
This sequence comes from Ruminiclostridium sp., assembly GCA_017502545.1. Lineage (GTDB taxonomy): Bacteria > Bacillota > Clostridia > Oscillospirales > Oscillospiraceae > Evtepia. The sequence goes on along the minus strand of JAFVUT010000015.1, from coordinate 6,048 downwards.
ATAGCTCTTGTAGTAGCGGTACTGACGGCCATAGCGACCGTATCTGCCGTAACGACCATAGCGACCGTAGCGACCATAGCGCTTGGCACCATAACCACCCGCATGCCCCTGGGTGCAGTTGTAAACCACGCCCAGGATCTTGGTCCCCACAAATTCAAATTCCCGGATGACAGCAGCCAGATCCACATGGTTGCCGTGGTTCTCACGGGCCACCAGCAGGATGCCGTCGGTCTCCTTACCCACTGCCATGGCATCACTGACCTCCACCACAGGAGGCAGATCCAGGATCACATAGTCGTAGGTACTGCGCAGGGTGGCCAGGAGCCTGTTCATCTTGCCAGAACTCAGGAGCTCAATGGGGTTGGGGGGAGTGCTGCCGGCAGACACCACCCGGAAGGTCACACCCTGCTCAGACATTCTGCAGATTTGGAAAATCTCCTCCGAGCCGCACTGGCCAGATAAATAGTCAGCCAGGCCGGGGGTCTTCTGGACGGATAGTTTCTGGTCCAGAGAGGGGCGGCGCATATCACAGTCAATTAACAGGACCTGACGACCCATCTCTGCCAGGGAATAGGCCAGGTTGGATGCGGTCAAACTCTTACCCTCACCGGCCAGTGCACTGGAAACACCGATAACACGACACGCACTGTCACCAGCAAAAGAAAACAGAACTTTGGTACGCAGAAGCTTATATGCCTCAGAGGCTGCAAAGGGAATGTCTCCGCCAACCATAGGCCGTGCAGACTTTTTCTGGGAGGGCATGGGCCTCTTTTTCTTCCGATTTCCATAGCCAGAGTAGTACCCACCCCTGGAGGCAGAGGAGATATTGGGAACTGCAGCCAAAACAGGATACTTGCAGCCCTTGGCGATGTCCTCCTCGGTTCGGATGATCACGTCAAACATTTCTCGCAGGACAATGCCCAGCAGGGTCAGACACACGGCGATCATGCAGCCCAGGGCCGCATTCTTCACGCAGTTGGGTGAGGACTGGGAGGAGGGCTCCACCGCATACTCCACCACCTTGGCAGAGGTCCCCTCGATGATGCCGGAGATCCGGCCGGGGAGGATGTAGGCAATGGCATCTGCGATCTGCTTAGCCTCTGTAGGGTCAGGGCTGGTGACCGTCACCTGGAAGATCTCCGTGGAGTTGACGTCCGTGGCAGAGATCATGCCCTTCACCTGGGAATAGGTCCGGTCTACCCCCGAAAAATCGATGACATCGTTGATGGTCTCTCTGGTGGTCAGGATGACGATGTAGGAGTCCACCAGACTCTTGGATGCCACGATATCACTGGAGGAGATACTCAGGGAGGTATCTCCCACCGACAGAGAGTTGTTGTTGACGTAAAACTTGGCCGAGGCCTGGTACAGGGGGGTCACCAGCATAGCCGTGGCAGCATAGGTAATGACCGCAGCCACCACGCCAACGATGACCACCAGCCAGATCCTGTTCCAAACGGCAGAGACCAACCGCTGCAGATCGATCTCAAACACATCATGATGGGCAGTTTTTTCTTCCAAAACCAAACCACTCCTTCTTTCAAAACGAGTTGTATTTCAAGCATACATAGATAACATGGGCATTTTATAGTTCATTTTATCAAACCCCGTCTGATATTGCAACAGGAACACCATCGAAACCCGTTATTTTCAAATGGAGCCCCAAAACCCAAGCGAAGACCACGGTACTGATCCCCAGGACAGTCTGGATGAAGACCAGCCAAAGGATATTCCATTTTTCTCTGCCGGACACCTACCAGAGCCAGCCCAGAGCAGCTTGTTTTTCCAAGTGCTTCACAAACCTCATTCCTCTCTTTCTCATTTGGTTCGTCTTATCGGGTCTCCGTTCCCACGCTGACCAGGAGTTCGCTTCCCTGTCCCAAATGGCTCCACCTGCCCCTCACCAACTTCAATCAACACATATAGCAAACCCGCAGCATTCGATTCACCGTTTACTTAGTGAATCGAATGGTGCGGGTTTATTACGTAAGCATATAGGATTTTCATGAAGCACTCAGAACCACAGAGAGATGATGCCGCAGGAAGCAGCGGTCATGATGCCGCCGGCAATCAACACGCCGAGAAGAATGGCCGGCAAGGCTGTTCGGACCCGAATATCCAGCAGGGCGGCCACCAAAGAACCTGTCCAGGCTCCGGTGCCGGGAAGAGGAATGGCCACAAGAATAACCAGTCCGGGGACCCGGTACTTTTGCACCAAGCGCCCTTTCAGGTGGGCCCGCTGCTCCAAACGTGAAATTTTCCCCTCCCACCAGGGGTGTTTTCGGAGAAAACGAAAAATACTGCGGATAAAGAGGATGATGGCAGGAGCCGGAATCATATTCCCGATGACCGAAACAACGAAAACCAATCCGGTCGGGAGGCCCAGTGCCAGCCCAAAGGGGATCGCCGCCCGCAGTTCCAGCACAGGCATCATAGAAACACCCATAACGGCAGCGCATTGCATGAGGAGAGATTCGTTCACGGAAAGACTCCTTTTATCTTCAATAACATAACTCAGTCAAACTCCACATCTACCGTGTCGCTGACCTTTTCCAGGGTGCTGTTCCAGGAACGGTCCGAACCGCCCTCGGTTGCCATCACAGACCACATATCCCCATTCTGTGTCATGGTAAATCCATGGGTGTAGGATGCATTCTGGTTGTCCAGGAAAAATCTGGTCAGGCCAGTGGCAAAGGCCATGACGGGCGTACCGTCGGCCTGGGTCTCATACTGGAAGAGCTCATACTCCAGAACGGGGGTATTTTCCACATCGTAAGTGGTCCAGACTGTACCGTCCTCCACATACACCCAGACGGAAACACCCTCGTGCTGGTGGGACTCGCCGTAGTAGGTGCCGTTATAGGGGGACAGAACATCCAGCACAGACTGCAGCCGTACATTGGCATCCTGATAGCCAGGGATATCCTCATAGAGGTTCTTTGCTACCGCATAGTAACCTCTGTCCTCTGCTTCCACAGCGGCCTCATAATACTGGGCCTGCTCTGCAGCAGTGAGGTCAGGAGCCTCTTCCTCCGTCTTCGAACTGCGGCCGCTGGTGAGATCGATGTAGATATCATTGATGGTGCTGCTGTCAGGATAGTAATAGGAGATCATCAGGTAGGGATAGGATTTCATGTCGGTCTCCTCATCCTCCTGATAGACAGTAAGGACCAGTTCGTATTCTTCCCCAATTTCCAGTGCCTTCACTTCCCGCATGGTACCATCTGCAGGAAAGAATAACGGCCACACCTTTTCCATCCCAGCCGTCAGAAGAGGCCGATAGAAAAATTGGTCCAGTTCCAGCTGTCCTTCATAGTCACCGGTCACAGAGACAGCAAACCTTGCCACAGGAAATTGTTTCTTATGGCGGTTGGCTTCACTTTCCTCAGGAGAATACACCTCGGTGATCGTCAGTTCCATCCGGAAGGGGATCTCACTGGCAGGATGATCACTGACAGGGTACATCTCATCGATGACAATGGTCTCCCCCACTCCATAGGGATTCTCAAGGGAGCCTTTCGGCATCTCCGCCTGAACAACAGATTCCTGTTCTTGTTCGGTTGTTTCGATATCATCATGATTGCCGCAGGCACAGAGGGTCAAGCATAACACCAGCAGCAAGCAAAGAAGTCTTTTCATTCAATGGTTCCTTTCATATTTCAAGGATATTGTAACATGGTATTTTATACTGCTGCTTTATAAAAGTCAAATAAAACCTGATCAAATGATTGTTTTGAGGGGTGAGATCAAACAGCAAACTACCGCATCCGCTCGGTCATAGAACAAAAAAGTGTTCCCGGAGCAGGTATTCTCCTGTTCTGCATCGTTTACACCATATTGCGCTGAAACCATCCCGTATGCTTTACCCCTTCCCTTCCAGGCATTTTGTTTATCGTAATTAATATACGACACAAAAGATTTAATGTCACATTTTGTCGAAGTATAATTTACGAAGAATACAAGTACGGAGGGATCATAATGAAAGATACTCTTGCCGCTATCACGGCCCATCGAGAAGCGCGCGGCTGGACCGAGTATCATCTGGCTGAAATGGCTGATTTACCCCAGTCCACAATCTCTTCCTGGTATCGAAAAAATGCGATGCCCTCTCTTTCCTCTTTGAAAAAGATCTGCAAAGCTTTCGGGATCACCCTCTCCCAACTGTTTGCCGAGGGACAGGAACCCGTCACCTTAACAGACTCTCAGCACGCCCTGCTGGAGCGATGGTCCAGACTGAAGCCCGAGCAGCAGGAAGCATTGATCACCCTAATCGACAGAATGTAATGTGAAAACGACGGGAGTTCCTTTCCTGCCGTTTTCTTTCTGGCAACAGAAAAAGGAGACCTGTATGAAAGACATAGATGAACTCCTCTGGTTTCAGGAACTGTATCTTCGCTTCTCCAAGCCCCTGGTGCAGCTTTCCTGCCGGGCTGGGATCGAACTGGAGATATCCAAAGAGATCATGCAGCAGGCCTTTTACTACCTGCTGGTCAACTACGATGAACTGAAGGTCTGGCATCCCAATCTCATCGGCTGGCTCATCAAAACCAACAGCAATCTGATCAAGAAGGAGCTTGGCTCCGCCAGAAGAAAACATGAGATCCCTCTTGCCGACTGGCTGGATGCACCCACGGAGGACCACTATCATTTCCCGCTGCGGGACATACTTCCTGCAGGGCTGTCCGAGCGGCACAAGGAGATCCTGGCCCTGTGCTATGAGGATCAGCTTTCCTATCGGGAGATCGCCGCACGGATGAACATCACGGAGGGCTATGTGGGCGTCCTTCTGGGGCGGGCCCGACAAGAGTTCAAAAAGCTGTATGAGAGCGAGAATACGCGGTTCGGACGAGGAATTTCATTTTTTTCGTAAAAAATAAAAATTTTTGTTAGAAATCCGATCCTAAACGGGATAGATAAGTAGGGAGGTGCAAAAGATGTCTGAGAATGGCCGCTCCCGCCGAAATGGCGGATTCGACGGGGACACCGCTCAAAACCAAACGCATCAAAAGAAACAGGATGAGGAAGCTCAGCTGGAAAAGATATGGCAGGAGTTGGAGAACTCCGAAGAGGGGGAAGAGATCGACCCGGAACGGTTCTTGCGGGATATGGCCGTTCTGGACGAGCTGGTCCCTCTGCCGGACTTTGACTTGGGCGCATCCTGGCAGGAATTCAAGGAGAAGCATCATGCCCTCCTTGAGGGCCTGAAACCCGCCGATCAACAATCATCTGCTTTTGCTTCGGAAGAGAAACCCAAGAGAAAACGATCCGTGAAGCCGGTCCGAGCATCCCTCGTTGTGGTGCTGATCCTGGCCATGGTGACGATGGCCTCCTGCGGTATCATTGAATATATCATGAAGGCCATTGCCAACTGGTCGGACCAGGTGTTCCGCTATGAGGTGACCCAGGAACTGCGGGTGGAGGAACCTGGTCTTGATATTCCAGAAAACCAGCATTATGATTCGCTTGAGGAGGCATTGGATGCCTGCGGGGTGACGACAGAATATGCCCGAGTACAATTTCCGGATGGATATGCGTTTTCTGATGTGCGTATTCGGATGCATTCTGATGCGATAAAATTAGTCGCTTCCTATGTCTGTGCGGAGGATGAATTGCTTTTCACCATCTGGCACTACAAGGATTCTACCTCGCTGGAACTCCAGGCAGCAGAAAAACTCCCACCGGATGCAGAAGTATATGGACGAAATGGTATTGAGTTTTATATATTAGAAAACAGTGATTCAACAACAATCACCTGGATCTCCGGAACAGAAATGTATCGAATCTTTGGTCCAATTTCTGCAACGCAATGTAAGCAGATGATTGATTCTGTTTATGAAAGATGAGTTGCTCATGAAAATCAAATTGATTCGCCTCTTAGCCTTAATGCTGATTTGTTCGATGGTGTTCGGAACATCTGTTTCCAGTATGGCGGTCTCCACAACTGAAGATGAAATGGCTCCGTATGCCAGTTATTACTTAGGAGATTATACCGCCTGGGCAGTGCGATCCTCCAACCATGAAGTATATGTATACTATGATGTAACTGCC
>JAFVUT010000158.1 GCA_017502545.1 Ruminiclostridium sp. | reverse complement strand
GGCGTTCCCACCACCGCAAACTACGTCATCATGGCCACCACCTGCGCCCCCATCCTCATTAAGATGGGTCTGGAGCCTCTGGCAGCCCATATGTTCGTCTTCTACTTCGGCATCGTGGCCGACATTACTCCCCCCGTTGCTCTGGCAGCCTACGCAGGCTCCGCCATTGCAAAGTCCAAGCCTATGAAGACGGCGATCACCGCAACTACCCTGGCCATTGCGGCCTTCATCGTGCCGTACTGCTTCGGCCTGAACCCGGCTCTGATCTTTGTCAACTGCACCGTGTTCCAGGCAGTCCAGGCATCCATCACGGCCTTCCTGGGCGTGTTCGGCGTGGCAGCCGGTCTGCGCGGCTATGTCTTCTCCAACCTGAAGGTATGGCAGAGACTGGTCATCATCGCCGGCGGTCTGACTCTGGTCTATCCCGGCACGATTACCGATATCATCGGTATCATTCTGGTCTTCGGTATCTGCTTCCTGAGCAAGGCCGCTGGCAAGAAGAACACCCCCGCAGCAGCTTGACCCACAAGAAAAAACCGTTGGTTTTCAGAACTCTGAAAACCAACGGTTTTTATTATTGCATTCATTCAAACTGCATGAGCAGATCGGCGGCGGGGTTGGAGTTGGTGGCCAGGCGCATCATGTCATACCGGGTGTGCTCGCCCATGTTCATCTTGATGCGGACCAGATTGTCCTCCCGGTCATCGTGCAGAAGGTCAGGGACGATGGCCACGCCGTGGCGGGCCCGGACCATGAGCAGCTGGGCATTGGTGCTGTTGGTCTGGGAGACCCGCTCGGGCACCACGCCGAACTCCTTCTGGAGCATCTCCTGGAGCATATCGATGGAGTTGGGGCCCTCGTTTTCGCAGTTGGTCACCAGACATTCTCCCTGAAGGATGGCCACGGCATCCCCGGGGGGATACTTATCCGCAATGGCCCGGTCTGCCACCAGGTAGTTGGTGGACTCGAACATAGGCCGGGAGAGAAGGGCTTCCTTGGCAAAGGCCTCCTCACAGATGCGGTTTCCCAGGATCACGTCCAGTTCCCCGGACTTGAGCTTTTCCACCAGGTTGCTGTAAGCGTACTGGAAGATGTCCACCTTGATCTCCGGGTGGGCCATGAGGAACCGGGAGAAGAAGTCTTCGGTCCGGCGGTACTCATACATACCGATGCCCACCTTCACATAGCCGCTGTATTGCTCCTGGATGGCCACCATGCGCTTTTTGGTGTCGTCGTAGTACCGGAGCATGAAGGAGGCCCGCTCGTAGAAGAACTTGCCTGCATCGGTGAGAGAGACCGAGTGAGCGTTTCGGTTGAAAAGCCGCACCTGGAGCTTGTTCTCCAGAGAGGCGATATACTGGCTGATGGCCGTCTGGGTGACCGAGTGGGTGGCCGCCGCCTGGGTGAAGCTCAGACATTCCGCCAGGGTGATGAAGTATTCGATTTTCTTGTTCAGCATGAAGATCCCCTCCGAAGGCCTGGAAAGGCAGAACTGTTTACTCTGATTGTACACTACTTTTCTGAAAAAGACAAATGGGATTTTGCAGGGATTTTGAATTGACACATTTCTCCCCATCTGGTATCATAGATAAGGTAAAATTGCAATAGAATGCGTAAACAAGGGAGGAAGAAAACCTATGAAGCTTCTTCTGAAAAACGTGACTGTGTTCCGGAACAATGCGGCCGAAAAAGTCTCTGTTCTTGTTGACGAGGGCCGTATTATTTCCATTTCCAAGGAAATGCCCGTTGTTTCTGACGCACGCGTCATTGAATTAGATCAAGGTTGTTTGTTCCCGGGTTTCGTGGATGTTCATGTGCATCTTCGTGAGCCGGGTTTTTCGTACAAAGAGACCATCGGCACCGGCACCAGGGCGGCAGCCCGGGGCGGCTTCACTTCCGTCTGCCCCATGCCCAACTTAAAGCCCGTGCCTGACAGCGTGGAGAACCTCCGGCTGGAGCTGGACATCATCGAAAAGGATGCCCTGGTCCATGTCTATCCCTACGGTGCCATTACCGTGGGCCAGAAGGGTGAGGTCATGGCTGACCTGGAGGGCATGGCCCCCAGCGTGCTGGGCTACTCCGACGACGGTAAGGGTGTCCAGAGCACCGAGATGATGAAGGAGGCCATGGGCCGTGTCAAGGCTCTGGGCAAGTTCATCGTGGCCCACTGTGAGGACGAATCCCTCCTCCACGGGGGCTACATCCACGACGGCGAGTACTGCCGCACCCACGGCCACAAGCCCAATGTCTCCGCCAGCGAGTGGAAGCAGGTGGAGCGTGATCTGGAGCTGGTGAAGGAGATCGGGGTGAAATACCACATCTGCCATGTCTCCACCAAGGAGACCGTGGAGCTGGTCCGCAAGGTCAAGGCCGAAGGTGTGGATGTGACCTGCGAGACCACCCCCCACTATCTGGTTTTCAACGACTCCATGCTGGAAGAGGACGGCCGCTTCAAGATGAATCCCCCCATTCGCGGGGAGGAGGACCGTCAGGCTCTCATCGCCGGTATCCTGGACGGCACCGTGGATATGATCGCCACCGACCATGCCCCCCACTCTGCCGAGGAGAAAGCCAAGGGCCTGGCCGGCAGCTACTTTGGCATCGTGGGTCTGGAGACTGCCTTCCCTGTGCTCTACACCGAGCTGGTGAAGCCCGGCATCCTCACCATAGAGCAGCTCATCGACCTGATGTCTGCCAAGCCCGGCAAGCGGTTCGGCATCGGTTCCTCTCTGGAAGAGGGGGCTGTGGCCGACCTGACCGTCTTTGACCTGAACGCAAGCTATACCGTGGACCCCGAGGACTTCCAGACCATGGGCAAGAGTTCTCCCTTTACCGGCCGCACGGTCTTTGGAAAATGCCTGCTGACCCTCTCCGCCGGAGAGATCGTCTGGCAGGAAGAAGGAGGAAACTAAGCTGTGAAACGAGGCCTCTTTACTGTAGAAGTCAATGAGAAGCTGGCCCCCGGCACCTTCCGGATGGTCCTGGCAGGGGATACCTCTGCCATCACCGGCCCCGGCCAGTTTGTAAACATCGCCCTGGAGGGCAAGTTCCTCCGCCGTCCCATCTCCGTCTGCGACTATGCAGAGGGCAGCCTCACCATCGTCTACAAGGTGGTGGGCAAGGGAACCGAGCAGATGAGCGGGATGACAGCAGGGACCGTGCTGGACATCCTAACCGGCCTGGGCAACGGCTATGACCTGGACAAGTCCGGCCAGACTCCTCTCCTCATCGGCGGCGGTGCCGGTGTACCCCCCATGTATAACCTGGCCAGGAAGCTGGTCTCTCAGGGCAAGCAGCCCTCTGTGATCCTGGGCTTCAACAAGGCTGAGGAGCTCTTCCTGAAGGAGGAGTTCGAGGCGCTGGGTGTTGCCGTCACCGTGGCAACTGCCGACGGCTCCCTGGGGGTCAAGGGCTTCGTTACCGATGCCATGCCTGCAGAGGGCTACACCCACATCTATACCTGCGGCCCTGAGCCCATGCTCAAGGCCATCTATGACAAGTCCGTGACCTCCGGTCAGTTCAGCTTTGAAGAGCGCATGGGCTGCGGCTTCGGCGCCTGCATGGGCTGCACCTGCAAGACCAAGTACGGCAACAAGCGCATCTGCCGGGAAGGCCCCGTTCTGGAGAAGGAGGAGATCATATGGTAAAGACAGCAGTTTCCCTCAGCGGCATTCAACTGGAAAATCCCGTCATCCCCGCCAGCGGCACCTTCGGCTTCGGCTACGAGTTCGCCGAGTGGTATGACATCAACTGCCTGGGTGCCATCAGCGTGAAGGGCACCACCCGGGAGCCCCGCTTCGGCAACCCCGCCCCCCGCATTGCAGAGACCCCCGGCGGTATGCTCAATGCCGTTGGTCTGCAGAACCCCGGCATCGACAAGGTGGTGGCCGAGGAGCTGCCCCGCCTGCGCCAGATCTATTCCAAGCCCATCCTGGCCAACATCAGCGGCTTCTCCATGGATGAGTTCGTGGAGTGCTGTGCCAAGGCAGATGCCTCCCCCCACACCAACATCATTGAGGTCAACGTCAGCTGCCCTAACGTCCACCACGGCGGCATGAGCTTCGGCACCGACCCCAACATGGTCTACAACGTGACCAAGTCCGTCAAGGCCGTCTGCCATAAGCCTGTGTATGTGAAGCTGTCTCCCAACGTCACCGACATCGTCTCCATCGCCAAGGCCTGCAAGGAGGGCGGTGCTGACGGACTGAGCCTCATCAACACCCTCATGGGTATGCGTCTGGACATCAAAAAGCGCAAGCCCATCCTGGCCAACCTCACCGGCGGCCTCTCCGGTCCTGCGGTCTTCCCTGTGGCCGTCCGCATGATCTGGCAGGTTTACGAGGCAGTGAACCTTCCCATCATCGGCATGGGCGGTGTCCAGTCGGCCGAGGACGTCATCGAAATGATGCTGGCCGGTGCCACCGCTGTCCAGGTGGGTGCGGCCAACCTGGCCAACCCCTACGCATGCAAGGAGATCATCGACAACCTCCCCATCGTGATGGAACGGTTGGGGATCCAGGATATCAAAGAAATTATCGGAGGTGCCCACTAATGGGAAAAGACGTCATCATCGCTTGTGATTTCAGCAGCAAGGAGGAGACCCTGGCCTTTCTGGACAAGTTCTCCGGCAAGAAGCCCTATGTGAAGATCGGTATGGAGCTCTTCTATGCAGAGGGCCCCTCCATCGTCAAGGAGATCAAGGCCCGCGGCCACCAGATCTTCCTGGACCTGAAGCTCCACGACATTCCCAACACCGTCAAGAAGTCCATGAACGTCCTGTCCCGCCTGGATGTTGACATGGTGAACCTCCACGCAGCCGGCACCCGTGCCATGATGGAGGGTGCCCTGGAGGGCGTGACCCGTCCTGATGGCACCCGTCCTCTGGTCATCGCTGTCACCCAGCTGACCTCCACCAGCGAGGAGCGCATGCAGGAGGAGCTGCTCATCAACGCCCCCATCGACCAGACCGTCATGCACTATGCCGCCAACGCCGCCAAGGCCGGTCTGGACGGCGTGGTTTGCTCCCCCATGGAGGCAGGCAAGGTCCATGACACCTGCGGTGCAGGCTTCCTGACCGTCACCCCCGGCATCCGTTTTGCCGACGGCGAGAAGGGCGACCAGGTCCGCGTGACCACCCCCGCCCAGGCCAAGGAGATCGGCTCCGACTATATCGTGGTGGGCCGTCCCATCACTGCTGCCGCTGACCCTGTGGCAGCCTATGAGAGATGCATCGCCGAGTTTGTCGGCTGAGACCATAACAAGGAGGATTTTTCCATGAAGACTACCATTGCAAAAGACCTGCTGAAGATCCAGGCTGTGTTCCTGCGTCCCGACGAGCCCTTCACCTGGGCCAGCGGCATCAAGAGCCCCATTTATTGTGACAACCGCCTGACCCTGTCCGACCACCAGGTCCGTACCGACGTGGAATCCGGTCTGGCCGCTCTGGTGAAGGAGCACTATCCCGAGGCTGAGGTCCTTATGGGCACCAGCACCGCCGGTATCGCCCACGCCGCCATCACCGCTCAGATGCTGGAGCTGCCCATGGGCTATGTCCGCTCCGGTGCCAAGGATCACGGCCGCAAGAACCAGATCGAGGGCAAGCTGGTCCCCGGCCAGAAGGTGGTCGTGGTGGAGGACCTGATCTCCACCGGCGGCAGCGTTCTGGAAGTGGTGGACGTCCTCCGCGAGGCAGGCGCCGATGTTCTGGGCATCGTCAGCATCTTCACCTACGGCATGAAGAAGAGCGTGGATCGTCTGGCTGAGGCACAGGTGAAGAACGTAAGCCTCACCGACCTGGACACCGTGGCCACCGTGGCAGCTGCCGAGGGCTACATCCGTCCCGAGGATCAGGACCGCCTGATCGCCTTCCGCAACAACCCCTCCGACGAGAGCTGGATCAGCAAGTAATTGTCTCCCAGCGGCATCACGCCTTAATCTATCGCGAAAGGAAGGGTCAACCCCATGAAACGTGACCTCATCGACATCACCGACTTATCCGTGGAAGAGATCGATGAACTCATCGCTGTTGCTGAGGACATCATCGAGCATCCCGAGGTGTATCGGGAGAAGTGCCGCTATAAGAAGCTGGCGACTCTCTTCTATGAGCCCTCCACCCGGACCCGTCTGAGTTTTGAGTCCGCCATGTACGAGCTGGGCGGCCAGGTCCTGGGCTTCTCCGATGCCACCAGCTCCTCCGCTACCAAGGGCGAGAGCGTGGCCGACACGGCCAAGACCGTCAGCTGCTTTGCTGATATCATCGCCATGCGCCATCCCAAGGAGGGCGCACCTCTGGTGGCATCCATGAATGCCTCCATTCCCGTCATCAACGCCGGTGATGGTGGCCATCACCACCCCACCCAGACCCTCACCGACCTGCTGACCATCAAGCGGGAGAAGGGCCGCCTGGACAACCTGGTGGTGGGCTGCTGCGGCGACCTGAAGTTCGGCCGCACCGTCCACTCCCTCATCGGCGCCATGTCCCGCTATGAGAACGTGAAGTTCGTGCTGATCTCTCCTGAGGAACTCTGCATCCCCGAGAGTGTCCGCACCGACCTACTGGAGCGCAACGGCATCGAGTTCGTGGAGACCACCTCCCTGGAGGAGGCTATGCCCCAGCTGGACATCCTCTACATGACCCGTGTCCAGCGTGAGCGCTTCTTCAACGAGGACGACTACGTCCGTCTGAAGGACAGCTACATCCTCACCCCCGATAAGCTGAACACCGCCAAGTGGGATCTGGCCATCCTGCATCCCCTGCCCCGTGTCAACGAGATTTCCATCGCCATCGACAACGACCCCAGAGCCTGCTATTTCCGGCAGGTCCTGAACGGCAAGTTCATCCGCATGGCCCTCATCCTGAAACTGCTGGAGGTGGAGTGAGTATGATCATCGGAACCATCGTGGACGGCATCGTCATCGACCATATCCCTGCCGGCAAGGGCATGTACCTCTATGATAAGCTGGGCCTGGACAAGCTCTCCTGCGAAGTGGCTGTCATCAAGAACGCAACCAGCGGCAAGTACGGCAAGAAGGACATCCTGAAGATCCAGGAGGTCATCGACCTGAACTATGATATGCTGGGCTACATTGACCCCAATATTACCGTGAACATCATCCGGGGCGGTCAGCGCATGGAGAAGATCCATCCCACCCTGCCTGAGACCCTCACCGGGGTCATCCGCTGCAAGAATCCCCGGTGCATTACCTCCGTCGAGCAGGAGCTGCCCCACGTCTTCCGTCTGACCGACCGGGAGAACATTGTCTACCGCTGTATGTACTGCGACACCAAGGGCGGTAAGAAGTAAAGGGGGGCCATCCTATGTCATTTGTCAGTCAGCTTCCCTGGGTCCTTGTTTGGATCGTCATCCTGATCTATCAGGATATGAACCTGAAAAAGGGCAAAGGGTTTATGTCCCTCATCTGCATCTGGATCGCACTGGTCCTGAGCTTTGTCTGGAACCCTCTGGTCAACCTGTTCATGGGAGAGAGTGCTGCCAATATGCAGTTCGGCAGCCGATTCTGGCTCCTGTTTATCGTCACCGCCATCATCCATGTGCTGAATGTGCGCAGACAGAAGCGGGGCGGTCAGAAGCCCGCCGATGCACCCGGCCAGGCAGAAGACCCGAACGAATAATACCCTCTGCCTCCCTCTGACGAGGGAGGTGCCCCGGAGGGGCGGAGGGAGAGAGACCGAAACGGGAAGGATAGATTGAACCTTTCACTTTCTATATCTCTCCCTCAGTCAGCCTGACGGCTGCCAGCTCCCTCGTCAGAGGGAGCCTGCTTAATCTATTATGCAATTCTTTATCAAAAAACGCGAGGGTGATCCCTCGCGTTTTTCTTATGGAAGCAACCCCATCAGTTGTTCCTTCTGCTTCCGGGTCAACTGCTTGATCTCCCACTCCCGCCGCATGGCCTCCTCCTTGGTGTCAAAGGTCTCGTGGTAGGCCAGAGAGACCGGCCGCCGGGGGCGGGTGTACTTGGAAGCTGTCCCGGCGTTGTGGGCGGCCAGCCGCTTATCCAGGTCGTTGGTCCAGCCGGTGTAGTAGGTGCCGTCGGCGCACCGGAGAATGTAGGTGTAGTTCATCTTGCGTCCCGTTTTTCTGTGGTGTAAAATGGTACATTAGAAAGATCCAAAGTAGGCATCCACCCCGTTGGCTATGCCGGTGACCATGCTGACCTGATAGGCCGGGTCGTTCAAAAGAACATCCTCCTGAGGGCTGGACAGGAAGCCCATCTCCAGGATGGTCACGGGGATCTGGCACCAGTTGATGCCGCTCATGGTGTCGGTCTCCCACACATAGAGCTTCCTGGCTCCGGTGGCTGCCGCGAACTCGTCCAATACGCAGTCAGACAGCAGTCGGCACTGGTCATAGAGCCCGCCGATGGGGTATGGGCTTTGTGGGGTAGGGCAGAGGGTCATAGCTCCGGTGACCGACGGGTCCTCCGACCCGTTGGCATGGAGGCGCAGGAAGATGTCTCCTCCGGACTGGTTGGCCATCTCCGCCCGGTCCCGGTTGCTCATGTCCACGTCGTGGCTCTCCCGGATCATGATGACCTGATAGCCCCGGGCCTCCAGTTCGGTGCGAAGCTGCCGGGCCACGGTGAGGACCAGTTCGTACTCCGGGATGCCGGTGGTCACGCCCGCAGTGCCGCTGGTGACCTTCATCTTGGTCTCGGCTGCCCCGGGCCCGATGGGCTCCTGGTCGGTGTTGGCTTTGGCCTGATGCCCGGCGTCGATAACCACCACCCTGGCTTCCGGGACCACAGTCTCCTCCGGTTCCTGGGGGAGAACTTCCGGCTGAGCTTGTTCCGAAACTTCAGGGGCAGGCGGTTCGGTCTCCTGGGATCCCTGGGGCTGGCTCACCCCGCAGCCGCAGAAAAGCAGGCTGAAGCATAACAGCAAAGAAAACAGACGTTTCATCATGGCCTCCTTGTCTGTGAGGATGCCTTAGTATACCGTAAATCCCCCGTTTTTTCAACAGAGAGGTGCTCCATGCAGAATCAATACCAGCGAGAACAGACCATTACGGCGGCCTTTTCCGACCGCCGGTGTGAATTGGGCATCTACCACGCCAGCCTGCTGTTCCAGGATGCCATGACGGAATACTTCTTCCGCAATGAGATGGATGCCTCCCATATCGGGCCCACCCACGGGGTCCTGTGGGCGGTAGCCCGGACTAAGATCCAATACGACGGGATGCCCCGGTGGATGGATGATATCCGGTTCCGCATCTTCCCTGTGAAGGTGACACCGGTGACCATCCACCTGAACCTGGTGGCCGAGAC
This sequence comes from Ruminiclostridium sp., assembly GCA_017502545.1. Lineage (GTDB taxonomy): Bacteria > Bacillota > Clostridia > Oscillospirales > Oscillospiraceae > Evtepia. The sequence continues at coordinate 2,223 of JAFVUT010000158.1, read as the reverse complement.
CCTGGAAGGGGAGATCCTCCTCCGGGGCCGACAGGAGCTCTGCGCCATGGATCAGACCGACCACTCCCTTCGCCGGGTGGACAGCACGCCTTTCCCCATGGACCTGGACCCGCTGCCTCCGGTGATGACCACGCCCTTCCGCCGAAAGAAAGTGGCTATGGTGCCGGAGGACCTGGCTTTCCGCCATATCATCCGTACGGCGGACACCGACAAGAACCATCACATGAACAATGCGGAGTACGTTCGACTTGTTGTAAGTGCCTTCCCCACGGAGTTTTGGGACCGATACCGGGTCCTGGACTTTGACATCCACTACGTCAGCGAGGGCCTGGAAGGGGAGGAACTGGAGGTTTACCGTCAGCAGGACGGCAACGAGTGGGCCGTGGTCATCAAGTGCGCAGACCGCACCCTCATCAAGTCCTTCCTCTTGGTAGAGGAGATGGGAGAATGAAAGGCATCCTCAACCTGAATGGTTGGCAGGTGGACTATGAGCTCACCTACAAAAAGGTCAAGAATGTGAATATCCGGGTCAGGTCCGACGGAAGGGTAGCCGTTTCGGCGCCTCAAAGGGTGACCCAGGACCAGGTGGAGTCCATCCTGGTCCAGCGGGCGAATTTCATTCTGAGCGCACTGGAAAAGCATACTGCCCTGGAACAAATTTCGCCCAAGGACCCCCGCTATCATCCCGGAGATACCCTCTGGCTGCTGGGAAGATCCTACACCCTGGCAGTGGGCAAGGGACCGAAAAACCAGGTCCGCTTGGAGGAAGATCAATTGCTCCTTACGGTGAAAGACCTGGAGAACGCCCAGCTTCGGGCAAGGACGGTGGAAGCCTTTTATCAGGAACGGTGCCGGGAGATCACCACCCGGCTGGTCCATCAGATCCAGCCTATCCTTCAGCCTGTGGGGGTCCCTGTGCCGGAGGTGAAGGTCCGGTCCATGACCTCCCGGTGGGGGAGCTGCACACCCGGGAAAAAGCGGGTGACCTTTGCCCGGCAGCTCATCGAAGCCCCTCTGCCCTGCGTGGAGTATGTGGTCTGGCATGAGCTGGTCCATTTCATCCACCCCAACCACTCGGCGGCCTTTTATGGGGTCCTAGCCTCCTTCCTGCCGGACTGGAAGACCCGCCGTGAACTGCTTCATTCTCAGGGGTACAGAAAGCTGAAAAAATGAGGCAGGAAAATGACAGGCTTTCCTTGCATTCCCGCCTGTTATCCGTTACACTGTGACTATCTAAATTTACTCATATTGGGGAGGAAGATGAGATGAAGAAATTTTGGAAAAAAGCCATTCCTCTGGTCCTGAGTCTGGCCGTGACGGCAGGCCTCGCCGTGAATGCCGGGGCTGCCTTTTCGGACTACAAGGATGTGAAAGGCCACTGGGCGGAGGCTACCCTCCGTCAGGCCCATGAGGATGGCATTCTGAAGGGCTATGATGCCGTCACCATGACACCCGACCGAAGCATCACCACCGCCCAGGCAGTGACCGTCCTCTGCCGTGTCCTCCATGTGGAGGGCCAGGGGGATACCTCTGCCTTTGCTATCCCTGCCGGGGCCTGGTACGCCCAGGATGTGGCCAAGGCCGTCTACGCAGGCCTTCTGGATGAGACCGCCGTGGGCACTCTGGAACAGCCCATCACCCGTGGTCAGGCCTTCCAGCTCTTTGGCCGTGCCTTCCAGATGACCACCGCAGACCCTGACTACACCGTTCTGGACCAGTTCCCTGATGCCGGCCATCTCACCGGTGAGATCCGTCAGGCCGCCGCTTCCCTGGTGGAGGCCGGTGTGGTCAACGGCAGCATGGGAAAGCTCCAGGCTGACCGCTCCCTGACCCGTGCCGAGTACGCCACCATGCTCTATCGTCTGGCCGGCAGCTACACTGCCGCAGAGGATTACACCGACAAGGTGGGCGAGGGCACGGTGGTGTCCGGGGATGCCGACTTCTATAACCTGAACGCCGGTTCCATCTGGTTTGACCACTCTGCCTCCAATGTGTGGCTGGCTGATGTGAGTGCGGAACTGATCGCCATTCGTTCCGACGATCTCCAGAGCCTCTATGTGACCGGCATGGGCACCATCGACAAGCTCATTCTGGCCAATGGCTCCGGGGTTGTGAACCTGACCCTGCCCAACACCTATGCTGTGGGTACCCTCACTGTAGGCGAGGGCAGCGACAACGTGACCGTGGCCGGTGACATCTCCCGGGTGGAAGTGGTGGACAGCG
>JAFVUT010000157.1 GCA_017502545.1 Ruminiclostridium sp. | reverse complement strand
TCATCATCTCCCATGACCGGTACTTCCTGGACCGGACCATCCACCGGGTCATTGAGGTGAAGGACGGCCGGGCCGAGTTCTACTCGGGCAACTACTCCTTCTACGCCGTGGAAAAGGAGAAGCGGTACCTGGAGCAGCTTCGCCAGTACCAGAAGGAGCAGGCCGAACTGAAGCGGCTGTCGGACACCGTCCGGTCCATGCATGAGCACAACACCGAGCTCCTCCACAAGCGGGCCTTCTCCATCGAAAAGCGCATGGCCAAAATGGCCGGCACGGCCCGGCCCACCAAGGCCAGAAAGATGAACGTGAAGTTCGGCACCGCCGAGTTCCATGCCGACGACCTGCTGGAGCTGAAGAACCTGGACAAGGCCTTTGGGGCCCAGAAGCTCTTTGATGACGTGACCCTCCGGGTGGAGGACGGGGACCGGATCGCCCTCATCGGCGACAACGGCACCGGCAAGTCCACCCTGCTCAAGATCATCCTGGGGGAAGAACTCCAGGACGGGGGCACCGTCAAGCAGGGGGGCACCGTGAAGACCGGCTACCTGCCCCAGCAGGTGAAGTTTGAGGACCCCAGCCGGACTTTGTTTGAGACCATGCTTTACGAGGCCAACTGCAATGCCCAGCAGGCCCGTGACCGCCTGGGTACCTTCCAGTTCCAGGGGGAGGACGTGTTCAAGACGGTCTCCGTCCTGTCCGGCGGCGAGCAGAGCCGCCTGCGGCTGTGCATCCTCATGGATGAGAAGGTGAACTTCCTCATCCTGGACGAGCCCACCAACCACCTGGACCTGGAGTCCAGAGAATGGATCGAGAACGCCGTGGAAGATTACGAGGGGACCCTCCTCTTCGTCTCCCACGACCGATACTTCATTGACCGTTTCGCCACCCGGATCTGGACCCTGGAGAACGGAAAAATTGCCGACTTCAAGGGGGACTACGTGGCCTACCAGGCCATGCGGGAGCGGATGAAGACCCTGGCCCCTCCCCCCAAAAAGGAGGAGAAGGTCAAAAAGGAAAAGCCCAAGCGCACCGGCGGCACCAAGCAGCTGAAAAAGGACCTGGCCGCTGCCGAGAAGCGGATGGAAAAGCTGGACCAGCTCATGGAGGAGCTGAACGGCCAGAAGGAGGCGGCCGCCTCCGACTACCAGAAGCTCCAGGAGCTCATGGACCAGGAGTCCGCCTACATGGAGGAGTACGACGCTCTCATGGAAAAATGGGAGGAGCTGTCTACTGCCATTGAGGCGGAGGAAGGGTAAAGGGGCCGCTGCGATATGCAGCAGCCCCAGTGAAATTGAGCCGATGGCTCAGTGAAATGCGCTTGCAGCATGTGAAATTCGGCCTGCGGCCGAGTGAAATTGCCCTTTCAGGGCAGTTGTGGTGTCCCTGCGGGACGAATTGCTATGTAGGGGCGGCTATCAGCCGCCCGCGGGCGAACGCAGTTCGCCCCTACATCCCTGTAGGGTACCATATCCCATGTAGGGGACGATGCCCACATCGTCCCGTCTCTCTGGAGGGTATTGCCCACGCCGGACAGGAAAGTGTCCCAAAGGGAGAGCCAAGGGGAAACATCCTTGTCTATAACCTAAGTCAACCCAAAATCCTATCATAAAGGAGAAAATCACCATGTCTGAGAACAAGAACAACGTCATGACCACCGAGGAAAAGATGAAGGAACTCTTCGACCTGATGGACGCCAAGGCAGCCGCAGGCGAGCTGAACGAAGTGGAGAACGATGAAAAGTTCGACGAGGAGTTCAGAAAGGAAATGGAAGAGGCCATGAGCCCCATGTCCCCCTCCGAGGTGGCCGGTTTTGAGTACTCCATGATGATGAACCAGTTCGAGGCTATGCTGGAGGACTGGAACCGCCGTGAGGCCGAGGAGCAGGCTGCCGCAGCCGCAGCCAAGAAGGCAGCCGAGGAAGCCGCAGCCAAGGGCGAGTAATGCTCTCTCAGCTGCGAAACCTGGTCCTCCGCCTGGAGGAACTGGAGACCCAGCTGGCCCAGCCGGAGACCTATGCCGACCCGGCCAAACTCTCCCGGCTCACCAAGGAACAGAAGGACCTGACCCCGGTGGTGGACACCTACCATCGGTGGCAGGCCGCCCTGTCCGAGCTGGCCGGACTGGAGGACCTCCTCTCCGACCCGGAGTGCCGGGAGATGGCCCAGGCGGAGTACGGCCCCCTGAAAACCGAGACCAGCCGCCTGGAGGAGGAGCTGAAACTCCTGCTCATCCCCAGGGACCCCATGGACGACAAGTCTGTCATCATGGAGATCCGTGCCGGGGTAGGGGGGGAGGAAGCCGCCCTCTTTGCCCACAGCCTCTACCGGATGTATGCCATGTTCGGGGAGCATCAGGGCTGGCGGCTGGAGCTGGCCGGTCTCAGCGAGACCGAGCTGGGGGGGCTGAAGGAGATCTCCTTCCTGGTGGAAGGGGAGGGGGCCTTCGCCCGACTCAAGCATGAGAGTGAGGTCCACCGGGTCCAGCGTGTCCCGGAGACCGAGTCGGGGGGGCGCATCCACACCTCCACCTGCACCGTGGCCGTTCTGCCCCAGGTGGACGAGGTGGAGTTCCGCCTGGACCCCGCCGACCTGCGCATCGACACCTTCCGTGCCTCGGGTGCCGGGGGCCAGCACATCAACAAGACCGAGTCTGCCATCCGTATCACCCACCTGCCCACAGGCACCGTGGTGGAGTGTCAGGATCAGCGCAGTCAGCATAAGAACAAGGACCGGGCCATGTCCATCCTCCGCTCCCGCCTGTATGAACAGGCTGTCCGGGAGCAGGAGGAGGCCATCGCAGGCCAGCGCCGCAGTCAGGTGGGCTCCGGTATGCGCAATGAGCGCATCCGCACCTACAACTTCCCCCAGGGCAGGGTCACCGACCACCGGATCGGCCTGACCCTCTACAAGATCGACGCCGTCATGAACGGCGACCTGGAGGAGATCATCGACGGCCTGGTCCTCCAGGCCCGGATGGAACAGCAGAGGAACCAATGACCATGAAGGAAAAGACCACCATCCGGTACACCATGGAGACCGTCCCCCAGGCTGCCGCCGCCATGAGAGCGGGGGAGCTGGTGGCCGTCCCCACCGAGACGGTCTACGGTCTGGCCGCCCACGCCGGTCTGGACCGGTCCGTCCGGGACATCTACACCGTCAAGACCCGCAACCCCGGCAAGCCCCTGTCCATCCTGGTCTCCGGCATGGACATGGTGGAGGGGTTCACCCGAAACATCCCCGCCGCCGCCTATCGGCTGGCAGAGAAATACTGGCCCGGTCCCCTGACCATGGTGCTGGAGGACAAGGGCTGTGCCGCCCCCACGGTCACCGCCGGGGGGGACACCCTGGGGGTCCGCTGCCCGGACCACCCCATGACCCTGGCCCTCATCCGGGCCCTGGGGGCCCCTCTGGCCGCCCCCTCGGCCAACCCGGAGGGGGCACCCTCCCCCAAGTCTGCCGACGAGGTCTTTGCCTACTTTGACGGGAAGATCCACGGCATCCTGGACGGGGGACCCTGCACCGTGGGGGTGGAGTCCACCATCGTGGACCTCACGGGAGAAGAACCCAGGATCCTCCGGGAGGGAGGCATCCCCGGGGAGGAACTGCTGGGGTTTCTCAAAAATATTTGAGAGTACCCCTCATCCGCCCTCTTTGAGGGCACCTTCTCCCCAGGGAGAAGGCTTGCCATATAGGCAGCGAGAAGGCTTCTCCCTGGGGAGAAGCTGTCACCGCAGGTGACTGATGAGGGGGACTGGAATATCTTGACCACCCTTCACCAAGGAGGCACACACATGAAGATCATCGGCATCACCGGTCCCACCGGGGCCGGCAAGACCACCGCACTCAATGCCCTCACCAGTCTGGGGGGCTGTATCATCGACGCAGACGCCGTCTACCACGAACTCACCGTCTCCAGTGCCCCCATGCGGGAGGAGATCTCCGCCCGCTTCCCCGGGGTCTACGAGGGCACCACCCTCCACCGGAAGAAGCTGGGGGCCATCGTCTTCCAGGACGAGAAGGCCCTTCATGACCTGGACGCCATCATCCAGAAGTACGTCACCCAGGCCACCCGGGAAAAGCTGGCCCAGGCAGAGGCCGAGGGCAAGCCCGCCGCTGCCATCGACGCCATCAAGCTCCTGGAGAGCGGTCTGGCCGACCTGTGCCACTGCACCCTGGCAGTCACCGCCCCCGAGGAGCTGCGGGTCCGCCGCATCATGGCCCGGGAGGGGATCTCGGAGGAGTACGCCTGGATGCGGGTGAACGCCCAGCACAAGAGCGACTGGTTCCGGGAGCGCTGCGACCATACCTTAGAGAGCACCGAGGCGGACACGGTGGAGACCTTCGCCCAGAGGGCCCGCACCCTGTTCCGCACGATCATGGAGGAATAAAACTATGGAAAACAAAGAACTGA
>JAFVUT010000156.1 GCA_017502545.1 Ruminiclostridium sp. | reverse complement strand
GACCACCACAAAGGTAAGGGTCATGGCGTTTCGCACCTGTTCCCGGGGGATGGTCCGCCCGGCAATGACCGTCTCGGGTCTGCCCCGGAGGCCGGCCCACAGGGCGGCGGCCAGCACCAGGGCGGTGACCACCTTGATGCCGCAGGCGGTGGAGCCGCTGCAGCCGCCAATGACCATAAACAGAAGGCTCACAGCCTGGGCGGCCTCGGTCATCCCTCCCTGGTCGAAGAGGGCAAAGCCGGCGGTACGCAGATTTACCGACTGGAAGAGTCCCCCCACCACCCGGTCTTCCGGGGCCAGAGCCCCCAGGGTGGCCGGGTTGGCCCACTCGGCCCAGGTAAAATACACCCAGCCCAGGAGCAGGAGAACGCCGGTGGCAGAGAGGGCCAGGCGACTGTAGAGGGTCAGGCTTCGCCAGTTCTTGGCCAGGAGAAGGTCCTCCCACACGAAGAAGCCCAAACCGCCGATGACGGTGAGCATCATGTGGACCATGAGCACGTGGGGATCGTCGGCAAAGTCCCAGAGACCGCCCCCCATGAGTTCAAAGCCGGCGTTGCAGAAGGCAGAGACCGCATGGAAGAAGCTCTTCCACAGGCCCTCCTCCCAGCCATATTCCGGAACGAACCGAACGGCCAGCAGAAGGGTCCCTGCCAGTTCAAAAAAGAGGGTCCCCATGAGGCCGTGGCGGATGAGACGGGTGACCCCGCCGATGTTGCGGAGGCCCAGGGCCGAGGCCAGCATCACCCGCTGGGAGAGGATGATCTCCCGGCGGAACAAAAGCAGGATGAGGCTGTAGGCCATCATGAAGCCCAACGCTCCCAGCTGGACCAGGAGCAGGATGACGGCCTGACCGGCCAGGGACCACTGGCTGGCGGTGTCCGCCAGAGTAAAGCCCGTGACGCAGACCGCCGAGGCCGAGGTAAAAAAGCTGGTGAACAGCCCAGGGCTCTCCCCCGACCGGGACATGGTCGGCAGGGCCAGCAGGATGGTCCCCGCCAGGATCATGAGTGCAAAAGACAGGGCGGCCGTCCGGGCCGGGTTCAGCCCCGCCCTGGCCCGCCAAGACTTGATCTGCTTCATATCAGAACAGGAAACATGCCGCCGTCACGAAGATCTGGGCCAGATGAATGAGCTGGTCATTCACCAGATTGATCTTGTGCCGGTTGGCCTTCATATCGTCCACCACGCCGTGGATGGCGGCATTGATGACGAAGGAGACCACGAAAGCTAAGGGCACCTCAAAGCCAAAGAGCATCCAGGCCAGGGGGAGGTGGATCATAAAGGACCAGCTCATGGAGTGGATGACCAGGGCCATGATATAGTCGTGTTTGTACAGCTCGTCCGGGGCCACTTCCAGCCACCAGGAGCGCTGCTTGAAGTTAGCCAGCTTGCCCTGGAGGACCCAGTCGTCCACAATGTGGGCAAAGATCATGGCCAGAATGATGAAGTAGGTCATCAGGTGCCTCCTTCTCAGGGAAAAGGTAAAATAGGGTACAGAAGAATCCTTCCTCTGTACCCT